>DASQSO010000314.1:0-4288 GCA_035642335.1 Caulobacteraceae bacterium | reverse complement strand
GGCCCCGCCGAGGCGGCCGGCGACCTCGACGCGGATGCCCTTGGCGCCCAGGCGGGTGGCCGACTGCATCGAGCGCTTCATGGCGCGGCGGAAGGCGATCCGGCGCTCAAGCTGCTGGGCGATGTTCTCGGCCACCAGCTGGGCGTCGGTCTCGGGCTTGCGCACCTCGACGATGTTCAGATTGACCTCGCCCTCGGTCATGGCGGCGAGATCCTTGCGCAGCTTGTCGATGTCGGCGCCCTTCTTGCCGATGATCACGCCGGGGCGCGCGGCATAGATGGTCACACGGCACTGCTTGTGCGGACGCTCGATGATGATGCGCGAGACGCCGGCCTGACCCAGGCGGGCCTTCAGCTCCTTGCGGACCTTGATGTCCTCGTGCAGCAGCCGGCCGTAATCTTCGCCGTCGGCGAACCAGCGCGAGTCCCACGTCCGGTTGATGCCCAGACGGAAACCGACTGGATTGACTTTCTGACCCATCAGGCCGCCTCGCCGAGTTCACGCACCACGATGGTGATCTCCGAAAAGGGCTTTTCGATGCGCGTTGAGCGCCCTCTGGCCCTGGCCGAAAACCGCTTCATCACCAGGTTCTTGCCGACATAGGCCTCGGCGACGACCAGCTGGTCGATGTCGAGGCTGTGATTGTTCTCGGCGTTGGAGATGGCCGAGTAGAGCGCCTTGCGCACATCCTTGGCGATGCGCTTCTCGCTGAATTCCAGTTCGTTCAGGGCGCGCTGAACCTTGAGGCCGCGGATCGAGGCGGCCACCACGTTCAGCTTGCGCAGGCCGGTCCGCAGCGTCTTCACCTTGGCCATGGCCTCGGCGGCGCCCAGACGGCGTTCTTTCGACTTCTGTCCCATGGCTACTTTCTCTTCGCCTTCTTGTCGGCGGCGTGGCCGGGGAAATAGCGGGTCGGAGCGAACTCACCGAGCTTCATGCCGACCATGTCTTCGCTGATCAGCACCGGGATGTGCTTTTGGCCGTTGTGGACGCCGAAGGTCAGGCCGACGAACTGCGGCATGACGGTCGAGCGGCGCGACCAGGTCTTGATGACGTCCTTGCGGCCCGAACCGTGCGCGACTTCGGCCTTCTTCAGAAGGTAGCCGTCGACAAAGGGGCCTTTCCAAACCGAACGGGTCATGGGCTAGCGAGCCTTCTTGGCGTGACGCGAGCGGATGATGAACTTGTCCGTCGCCTTGTTTGAGCGGGTCTTGCGGCCCTTGGTCGGCTGGCCCCAGGGGCTCACCGGGTGGCGCCCGCCGGAGGTGCGGCCTTCGCCGCCGCCGTGCGGGTGGTCGACAGGGTTCATGGCCACGCCGCGCACGTGCGGACGGCGGCCCTTGTTACGCACCCGGCCAGCCTTGCCGAGCACCTCGTTCATGTGGTCGGGGTTGGAGACCGCGCCCACCGTCGCCATGCAGCTGTCCTGCACCATGCGCAGCTCGCCGGAGCCCAGGCGGATCTGGGCGTAGCCGGAGTCGCGGCCGACCAGCTGGGCGTAGGTCCCGGCGGAGCGGGCGATCTGGCCGCCCTTGTTGGGCTTCAACTCGACATTGTGGATGATGGTGCCGACCGGCAGGGCGCTGAGCGGGGCGGCGTTGCCCAGCTTCACGTCGACCTTTTCCGCCGCGATCACCTCATCACCGACGCGCAGCCGTTGCGGCGCCAGGATGTAGGCCAACTCGCCGTCCGTGTACTTGATCAGCGCGATGAAGGCGGTGCGGTTCGGATCGTACTCCAGCCGCTCGACGGTCGCCGGCACGCCCCACTTGCGGCGCTTGAAGTCGATGGTGCGATACAGCCGTTTGGCGCCGCCGCCGCGGAAGCGCACGGCGATGCGTCCACCGCCGCCACGACCGCCGCTCTTGGTCAGGCCGGAGATCAGGCTCTTTTCCGGCTTGCCCTTGTGCAGCTCCGAACGGTCGACGAGCACAAGGCCGCGGCGCGAGGGAGAAGTCGGGTTGAAGGTCTTCAAGGCCATGGTCTAGAGCCCCGTCGCAATGTCGATGGACTGGCCGGGAGCCAGCGTCACAATGGCCTTCTTGACGTCGTTCCGGCGGCCCATGATGCCGCGGAAACGCTTGGTCTTGCCCTTGACGATCATCGTGTTGACCTTGGTCACGTTGACCTTGAACAGGGACTCGATGGCCGCGGAGATCTCGTCCTTGGTCGCGTCCATGGCGACCTTGAACACCACCTTGTTCTGCTCGGAGAGCAGGGTGGCCTTTTCGGTGATCACCGGCGACAGGATGGTGTCGTAGTGGCGGGCGGCGGGCATCAGACGGCGCTCCTCGCGGCGAAGCGCGCTTCGATGCCTTCGATGGCGGCGCGGGTCAGGACCAGGGTGTCGCGCCGAAGCACGTCATAGACGTTCAGGCCGGCGTTCGGCAGCACGTCGATATGCGGGATGTTGCGGGCGGCCAGGCCGAAGTCGCCGTGGACTTCCGGGCCGGCGATGACCAGGGCGTTCTTCAGCCCCAGCGCCGCGAACTGCGCTTTCAGCGCCGCCGTCTTCGGGGTCGCGGCCGTTGCGTCTTCCAGGATGATCAGCGAGCCGCTCTTGACCTTGGAGGAAAGCGCGTGACGCAGCGCCAGCGCCCTCACCTTCTTGGGCAGGTCGAACGCGTGGCTGCGCACCACCGGCCCGAAGGCGCGGCTGCCGCCGATGAACTGGGGCGCGCGGCGCGAACCATGACGGGCGCCGCCGGTGCCCTTCTGCTTGTACATCTTCTTGCCGGTGCGTGAGTTCTCGTTACGAGTCTGCACCTTGTGGGCGCCGGCCCGGCGCTTGGCCAGCTGCCAGTTGACGCAGCGCGCCAGGATGTCGCCGCGAATGTCGCCGATGCCGAAGATGGCGTCGGAGAGCTCGATCGAGCCGGCCTTGCCGCCGGCGAGGGTTACGACGTCGAGTTTCATGACGCTTCACCCTCGCTCACCGCGGCTTCGACTTCCGGCGCCTCGGCCTGCGCCGCCGCCGCGCCGCCGTTCATCGACTTGACGGCGCCCGGAGTCGGCAGATCGGCCGGGGCGGCGCGCTTCACCGCGTCGCGAATCTTGACGTAGCCGCCTTCCGCGCCCGGAACCGCGCCCCGCAAAATAATAAGACCGCGTTCCGCATCGACGCGAAACACGGTCACATTCAGGGTGGTCACATTGTCCACGCCCATATGGCCAGCCATCTTCTTGCCTTTGAAGGTGCGGCCTGGGTCCTGGCGCTGGCCGGTGGAGCCGAGCGAGCGGTGCGAGAGCGATACGCCGTGGGTGGCGCGCAGACCGCCGAAATGGTGGCGCTTGATACCGCCCTGGAAACCCTTGCCGACGGTCACGCCAGTGACGTCGACGGCCTGGCCGGGGACGAAATGGTCCGCGGTAAATTCAGCGCCGACGTCGATGAGATTGTCTTCGGACACCCGGAACTCGGCCAGGTGACGCTTGGGCTCGACCAGCGCCTTGGCGAAGTGGCCGCGCATGGGCTTGGAGGTGTTCTTGACCTTGGCCGCGCCGGCGCCGAGTTGCAACGCGACGTAGCCGTCCTTGTCCTTGGTGCGCTGGGCGGTGACCTGACAACCGTCCAGGGAAAGAACGGTGACGGCCACGTCGGTCCCCGCTTCATCGAAGAAGCGGGTCATGCCGAGCTTTTTGGCGAGTACGCCGGTGCGCATGGTCCGCGGGTCCTTAAAGCTTGATCTCGACGTCGACGCCGGCCGAGAGCGCGAGCTTCATCAGCGCGTCCACGGTCTGCGGAGTCGGGTCGACGATATCGAGCACGCGTTTGTGCGTGCGGATTTCGAACTGCTCGCGCGACTTCTTATCGATGTGTGGCGAGCGGTTGACGGTGAATTTTTCGATCAGGGTCGGCAACGGAATGGGGCCGCGCACCGTCGCGCCCGTGCGCTTGGCGGTGTTGACGATCTCCCGTGTCGAATGATCCAGAACCCGGTGGTCAAAAGCCTTGAGCCGGATGCGTATGTTTTGCCGATCCATATCGTACGCGTTCCCTTGAGCGCTCGCCTTCTTCATCCACCGTTTCAAAGACCGGCCCGAAGCGTCTGAACTTCGGGTACGCCCACCAGGTGTCCGCGAAAACGAAACGGCCCGCGCGGAAAGCACCGCGAGGGCCTTGTCCTTGCCGAGCGCCGCAACGTGCGGCGCCTCCTGTCAAGTCGTCTCGCGAACCGCGTCTAAGCCCTTAAAGCTTACGGCCGGTCCAACAGAGGCGCGGTCAATACGCGCGCTGCCCCGTCCAGTCAAGGCGAAGAAGCGGCGCCAAAGCACCGAAATCCGGGCT
>DASQSO010000313.1:0-4778 GCA_035642335.1 Caulobacteraceae bacterium | reverse complement strand
TCCTGGCGCTGCTTCAGCCCCACGAAGGTCATCTTGGTGCCGTCGAGATAGTTTTGCGGGCCGGTGATGAAGTCGTTGACGTGGGCGTAGTCCCAGACCGGGTGGCTCTGCCCGAAGGCCTTCATCGCATCGGAATAGGCGAAGCCAGGATGGGTGCCCGGCTGGCGGCCCACCACCCCCCACAGGTTCGGGCCGATCACGTTCGGACCGCCCTGGTCGAGATTGTGACAGGCCTGGCACTTGGTCGCGACGTCCTTGCCGGCGTTGACGTCGGCCTTGGGCAGCTCCGTGCCCCAGTCGATCGGCAGCACCGGCGCCGGCGCGCCGCCGCCGGCGTTCTCGGCGGCGATGGCGATCGCATAACCCGCCTTTACCGGCGGATGGTATTCGAAGATGATGCTGGCCAGTTGGCCAAGGCCGAATATGGCCAAGCCGGTCGCCAGCACCGCGCCGGCGATCTTATTGAAGCCTAGCTCGTCGCTCATCCCGCCCGTCAGCCCTCTTACGCGTCCGTCCATCGGCAAGGCGGCGTCCTTGGCCCTCCTTGCGCTCGCGTCTCTGACACGCTACCGGCCGGCACGCAACCGGCCAAATTGGGCCAGGAGGCGCCCTTTTCCGCTTAGGGATCGCATGCATCCAATCGTGCTTATTCCCGCCCGCATGGCGGCATCCCGCCTGCCGGGCAAGCCGCTGGCGGACATCGGCGGTCTGCCGCTGATCGTGCGGGTGCTGAGACAGGCCGAGGCCGCCGGCGTCGGCCCGGTCGCGGTGGCCGCCGGCGACCCCGAGATCGTCGCCGCCGTCGAGGCCGCCGGAGGCCGCGCGGTGCTGACCGATCCGGACCTGCCCTCGGGCTCCGATCGGATTCTGGCCGCGCTGGCCGTACTCGACCCTGAGCGGCGCCACGACGCGGTGGTCAATCTGCAGGGCGACATTCCCTTCCTCGATCCGGCTCTGGTCAATGCTTGCGCGGATCTTCTTGAACAGGAGCCGGCCTGCGACATCGCGACCCTGATCGCGCCCGAAGGCTCGCCGGCCGAACGCGCCGATCCCGACTGCCCAAAGGCCATCGTGGCCTTAGGCCCGGGCGCGAAAGCCGGCCGGGCGCTCTACTTCACCCGCGGGGTCCTCTATGGCGGCGGGCCGGTCTGGCGGCATATCGGAATCTATGGATACCGGCGCGCGGCGCTGGACCGGTTCGCCGCCGCCCCGCCCTCGCCGCTGGAGCGCCGCGAAAAGCTCGAACAATTGCGCGCGCTTGAGCTCGGCCTCGCCATCTGGGCCGCGGTCACCGAGGCCATGCCGATCGAAGTCAACACCCCGGCCGAGCTGGCTATCGCGCGCGCCCATGCGGAGCAGAACAGATGAGCGACGGTCCGCCGCCCAATGCCGCGAAAATCGCCTTCCAGGGCGAGATGGGCGCCAACAGCCACGAGGCCAGCCGGGACTATTTCCCCGACTACGAGCCGCTCGCCTGCGCCACCTTCGAAGACGCCTTCGAGGCCATCAAGACCGGCGCCGCGGCGCTGGGCATGATCCCGGTGGAAAACTCCATCGCCGGCCGGGTCGCCGACGTGCACCACCTCTTGCCCGAGTCCGGCCTGCGCATCATCGGCGAGCGGTTCAAGCCGATTCGCTTCCACCTGATGGCCAATCCGGGCGTTCAGATCGGCCAGGTGCGCACGGTCGCCTCCATGGCCATCGCGCTCGGCCAGTGCCGCAAGACCCTGCGCCGCCTTGGCGTCGCCACCGAGGCGGTCGGCGACACCGCCGGCGCCGCCAAGGCGCTGTCGGAGCATCCCGACCCCAGCCGCGGCGCCATTTCGCCGGAGCTGGCGGCCGAGATCTACGGCCTGACCATCCTGATGCGCGACGTCGAGGACGAGCGGCACAACACCACCCGCTTCCTGGTCATGACCGCCGACCGCGACCCGCCGCCGCCGCCCGCCGGGACGCCCTGCGTGACCAGCTTCATCTTCCGCGTCCGCAACCTGCCGGCGGCGCTCTACAAGGCGCTGGGCGGCTTCGCCACCAATGGCGTCAACATGACCAAGCTGGAAAGCTACATGGAGAACGGCGCCTTCACCGCCACCTTCTTCTATTCCGAGGTCGACGGCCGTCCCGAGGACGCACACCTGGCCCGGGCCTTCGAGGAGCTGGGTTTCTTCTCCGAACGCTTCGAGATCCTGGGTGTCTATCCGGCCGATCCATACCGGGAAAAGGCCGGCCGCTAGCCCTTCTGGGCGGTCGCCGGCGCGCCGAAGATGGCGTCGCGGCGCTCGGGCCCGAGGATGGTCACCACCGCGATGATCACCGCCGCGGCCGCCGCGACCAGGGCCATGGCCAGGCCGTAGTTGTTGTGGCGCGCCTCGGCGATCTGCGCCTGCCAGACGGCGTTGCCGGAGGCCAAGAGGTTGCCGACCTGATAGGCGTAGCCGGGGAAGGCGCCGCGGGCGTCGGCCGGCGCCAGTTCGTTCAGGTGCGCCGGAATGATGCCCCAGGCGCCCTGGACCAGGAACTGCATGGCGAAGGCGCCAAGCCCCAGCAGCACGATGGTGTGCGAAAAGGCCCAGAGCGGGATGGCCGCCAGCGACAGCAGCGAAGCGATGACGATGCTCCAGCGCCGCCCCAGCCGCTCCGACCAGGCCCCGAACAGCATGCCGCCGCCGATGGCGCCGACATTGCCGAGCGCGGTCAAAAGGCCGGTGACGTGGGTGTCGAAGCCCAATCCCTTCTGCATGAAGGTCGGATAGAGGTCCTGGGTGCCGTGGCTGAAGAAGTTGAAGGCGGTCATCAGGGCCACGACATAGAGCGCCATCTTCCAGTGACCGCGGAAGAACCACAGGCCGCACAGGGCCAGCGGCGCGTCGATGGCGTAGATCCAGGTCAGGATCGGAACCTTGAGCATCGGCCCGACCACGGCCGGCCCAACGGCGATGACCAGGGCGAGCGCGCCAAGGACGAACAGGAACAGTGGACCGCGCCCGTGGGCGCGGCCGTGTTCGATCTGGAAGGCCGGCGATTCGTGCACGGAAAACTGGATGAACACAGCCAGCAGCGCTGGAACGGCGCCGACAATAAACATGCCGCGCCAGCCGATGCGGTCGAACAGGAAGAAGAACACCGCCGAGGCCAGCAGATAGCCCGCCGCATAGCCCTCCTGCAGCAGGCCCGAGATGATCCCCCGAGCCTTGGGCGGAATCGACTCCAGCGCCAGCGAGGCGCCGACGCCCCAGACCCCGCCCATGGCGAAGCCGAACAGGGCGCGCAGCAAGAGCAGCACCGCCAGCGTCGGCGCGAAGGCCGAGGCCAGCTCCAGCATCGAATACATCACCACATTGGTCATCAGGATCGGCCGGCGGCCGAACCGGTCGGCCATCATCCCGAACACCAGCGCCCCGAACGGGCGCGCGGCCAGGGTCAGGGTCGAGGCCGCCACCACCGCCGACAGATCGGCATGGAAGTCCGCGGCGATGGCCTTGAACATGAAGACCATCAGGAAGAAGTCGAAGGCGTCCAGCGTCCAGCCCAGAAAGCTGGCCGCCACCGCGCTCCACTGACGCCGGTTAAGACCGCGCAACTCCGACAGGGTCGTCATCAACTCATCCCCTAACCATCGCTCTAATCCGTCCGTCATGGCCCGGTCTTGTCCGGGCCATCCATGATCACCGTCTTGGATCGGTGTTTATGGATCCCCCGCATTCCGCTGCGCTCCAGCGGAGGATGACGATTAAAGTGCGGAAACTTCTATTCTTCTTGCGCCCAGGCCTTGATCAGCTGGAAGGCGATGGCCATGCCGCCGGGCGCGCGGGCGTCGTTGAGCTCGCCGGCGATCAGGGCCCTGGTCTCGTCGCGGGTGAACCAGCGCACCTCCTCGATCTCGATCTGGTCGGCCACGGCCTCGTCATTCTCGACCTCGCAGATCAGCCCGATCATCAGCGACGACGGATAGGGCCAGGGCTGGGTCGAGTGATAGCGCACCCTGGTGGTGCTCAGGCCGGCTTCTTCCTTCACCTCGCGAGCGCAGGCCTCCTCGATGCTCTCGCCGGGCTCCAGGAAGCCGGCCAGGGCCGAATACATGCCCTTGGGCCAGACCGACTGGCGGCCGAGCAGGCAGCGCTCGCCAAAGGTCGGCAGCATGATCACCACGGGGTCGGTGCGCGGGAAATGCTCGGTGCGGCAGCTTTCGCAGACCCGCTTCCAGCCGCCCTCGATGGCCAGGGTCGGCTGGCCGCAGGCCGGGCAGAAGCCGTGGCGGCGGCGCCATTCGAAAACGCTCTTGGCGGTGGCCAGTATGGCCGCATCGCCGGCCGGCAGTCGAAGCGCCGTCGCCCGCAGATCCTCGAACCGCCCGAAGCCGGCCAGGGGGCCCTCCGCCGGGTCGAGCGAGGATTCCAGGTCGATGGCGAAGACCGCGGTTTGCTTCCATAGGCCCAGGAACAGCACCCGCTGGTCACCGCCGGCGACTTCGCGCGCCAGGCCGATGGGCAGGTAGGCGACGCGCAGCGCCTTGTCCGGCCCCGGCGCATCCTCGATCAGCGGTTTGCCGTTCCACAGCGCCACCGCCAGGGTCTCTGGATTTTCCAGCTGGGCGTCGATCCAATCGGGGTCGCTCCGCTTGTAGCTCACCCGGTCGAGCGGGTTGCCGGCGAAGGTGTTGGTGAAGGCGTTCAGGGGCATGCATCGCTCTTAACCCGCCGCACGCGGTTCGTCAGCTTCGGCGTTGTGATGGGCGGGCGGGCCTTGCGTCGATCGCCCCGGCCCGCGATATTGGGGAT
>DASQSO010000312.1:0-4301 GCA_035642335.1 Caulobacteraceae bacterium | reverse complement strand
CTGGGCGGCGCCGACACCCATGGCCGCAAGTCCGGCGTCGTCGACCACGTGGCCGAGAACGACGACCACGCCCTGGAGATCGTCCGCTCGATCGTCGCGCGGCTGTATGGCGCCAAGCCGACGGCTCTCGACCTGGCCGATGTCGAGGCGCCGAGGTTCGACGCCGCCGAGCTCTACGGCATCATCCCCACCGACGTGCGCGCGCCCTACGACGTGCACGAGGTGATCGCCCGCATCGTCGACGGCTCCCGTTTCGACGAGTTCAAGGCGCTCTACGGCGCGACGCTGGTCACCGGCTTCGCCCACATCTGGGGCTATCCGGTGGCCATCCTGGCCAACAACGGCGTGCTGTTCTCCGAGAGCGCCCTCAAGGCCGCCCACTTCGTCGAGCTGGCCTGCCAGCGATCGATCCCGCTGGTCTTCCTGCAGAACATTTCCGGCTTCATGGTCGGCGGCCGGTACGAGGCCGGCGGCATCGCCAAGGACGGGGCCAAGATGGTCACGGCCGTCGCCTCGGCCGAGGTCCCCAAGTTCACCGTGTTGATCGGCGGATCGTTCGGGGCCGGCAACTACGGCATGTCCGGCCGGGCCTATTCCCCGCGCTTCCTGTTCACCTGGCCCAACAGCCGCATCAGCGTCATGGGCGGCGAGCAGGCCGCCAGCGTGCTGGCCACCGTCCGCCGCGAGGGCATGGAGGCCAGGGGCGAGACCTGGTCGCCCGCGGACGAGGACGCCTTCAAGGCGCCGATCCGCGAGCGCTACGAGACCGAGGGCGACCCCTACTACGCCACCGCGCGTTTGTGGGACGACGGGGTGATCGATCCCGCCCAGACCCGCGATGTGCTCGGATTGAGCATTTCCGCCGCCCTCAACGCCCCCATCCCCCCGACGCGCTTCGGCGTGTTCCGGATGTAGAAGGACTGTCCCCCCAATGACCGACCCGCTGAACAACCCCATCGCCGACCCGCTGGTCGAGGTGAAGGACACCGACGCCACCGGCGGCCTTGTCGAGTTCGAAGGCACGCCCGAGGGCGCGGTCACGGTCTGGATCAATCGCGCCGCCAGGAAGAACGCCTTCGACTCCTCGACCATCGCCGCCCTGCACCAGGCGTTCGAGACCCTGCACGGCCAGGACGGCGTCCGCATTGTCTTCGTGCGCGGGCGCGGCGGCAATTTCTCCGCCGGCGCCGATCTGGACTGGATGCGCGAGGCCGCCGACCTGACCGAGGACGACAACCACGAAGACGCCATGGCCATGGCGCGGATGCTGAAGCAGCTCTACGACCTGCGGCCCCTGACCGTCGCCCTGGTCGAGGGCGGGGCCTTCGGCGGCGGCGTCGGCCTGATCGCCGCCTGCGACATGGCCATCGCGGTCAACGACGCCAGGTTCGCCTTTTCCGAGGTCAAGCTGGGCATCATCCCGGCGACCATCAGCCCCTATGTGGTCCGCGCCATCGGGCCGAGGGCCGCTCGGGGGCTCTTCGCCACCGGGCGGATGTTCGACGCGGGCGAGGCGGAAAAGCTCGGCCTGGTGAACGAGCTGGTCGCCGACGCCGAGGCCCTGGACGTCGCCCAGGCCAGGCTCTCGGCCGACATCATGGCCTGCGCCCCCGGCGCGGTGGCCGCGGCCAAGGACCTGGTGGCCTTCGTCGCCAACGACGGCGACATCGACCACCACACGCTGGACGAGACCGCCCGGCGCATCGCCCGCGCCCGGGTCGGCGACGAGGGCAGGGAAGGCATCGCCGCCTTCCTGGAAAAGCGCAAACCCTCCTGGACCAGCATGGCCTAGACGCAAAGCCAGAAACGGGGCCGGACGTGATCACCTCCCTGCTCATCGGCAACCGGGGCGAAATCGCGCGGCGGATCATCCAGACCGCCCGGCGGCTGCGCATCCGCGCCATCGCGGTCTATTCCGAGGCCGACGCGGGCGCCCTGCACGTGCGCGACGCCGATCAGGCGGTGGAGATCGGGCCGGCGCCGGCCGCCCAGAGCTATCTCGACGGTGGGCGGATCATCGCAGCGGCCAAGGCCGCGGGCGCCGAGGCCATCCATCCCGGCTACGGCTTTTTGGCCGAGAACGCCGGGTTCGCCGAGGCGGTGCTGGCCGCCGGCCTGGTCTGGGTCGGGCCGCCGCCGGCCGCCATCCGCGCCATGGGCCTGAAGGACGCCGCCAAGCGGCTGATGCAGCGGGCCGGCGTGCCGGTCACCCCCGGCTATATGGGCGAGAACCAGGACGAGGCGGCCCTGGCCCGCGCCGCCGCGGCGGTGGGCTTTCCGATCATGATCAAGGCGGTCGCCGGCGGCGGCGGCAAGGGCATGCGCAAGGTCGAGACCAAGGAGGACTTCGCCGCGGCCCTGGCCTCGGCCAGACGCGAGGCCAGGGCGGCGTTCGGCGACGACAAGGTGCTGCTGGAAAAGGCCATCGAGCAGCCGCGCCATATCGAGGTGCAGGTGTTCGGCGACACTCAAGGCGCGCTGGTCCACCTGTTCGAGCGCGACTGCTCGCTGCAGCGTCGCCACCAGAAGGTGATCGAGGAGGCGCCGGCGCCCGGCATGACCCCGGCCGTCCGCGCGCTGATCTGCGACGCGGCGCTGAAGGCCGCCCAGGTGGTCGGCTACGTCGGCGCCGGCACGGTGGAGTTCATCGCCGATGCGTCGGAGGGCCTGCGCCCGGACCGCATCTGGTTCATGGAGATGAACACCCGCCTGCAGGTCGAGCACCCGGTCACCGAGGCGATCACTGGCCTGGACCTGGTCGAATGGCAGCTGCGCGTCGCCTCTGGCGAGCCCCTGCCGCTGACGCAGGGCCAGATCGCCATCAACGGCCACGCCATGGAGGCCCGGCTCTATGCCGAGGACCCCGCCAACGGCTTCCTGCCATCCACCGGCAAGCTGGACTATTTCCACCTGCCCTGGAGCGTGCGGCGCGACAACGCCGTCGACCATGGCGATGCGGTGACGCCCTATTACGACCCGATGATCGCCAAGCTGATCGCTCACGGCGAGAGCAGGCAGGCGGCGATCGTCGACCTGACCCAGGCCTGCGCCGACGTCCAGGTCTGGCCGGTGAAGACCAATGCCGGCTTCCTCACCCGCCTCTTGAAGGACGCCGACTTCCGCGCCGGCGACGTCGATACCGGCCTGATCGCCCGCCGGGCCGAGAGCCTGACCGCCAAGCCCGCGCCGTCGTCCGACGTGCTGGCCGTCGCCGCCTGGATGCGGCTGAAGATCGCCGCCCCATTAGCGGAAAGAGCTTCACCTTGGATACAGGCCAGCGGCTTTCGCCTGAACGCCCCGCCCAAGATCGAGGTGCGGCTGCAATATGGATCGGAGACCCTGTCGATCCCCGGCGACCCGCCGGCCCACGACGTGCTGGGCGCGGTCTATCTGGACGGTCGCGTCATCGTGTTCGAGGCCGGCGAGACCTATGAGTTCAGCGACCCCAGCGCCGTCATGGGCGCCATGGCCATCGGCGGCGACGGCGCCGTCCGCGCCCCCATGCCCGGCAAGATCGCCGCCGTCCACGTCGCCGCCGGCGACAAGGTCGCGCGCGGCGAGGCGCTGGTGACGCTGGAGGCGATGAAGATGGAGCACGCCCTGACCGCGCCCTTCGACGGCGTGGCGACCGAGGTCGCCGCCGTGCTGGGCGAGCAGGTCAGCGAGGGCGTCCTGCTGGCGCGCGTGGAGGCCGAACCATAGCGCCGCTCAATCTGATCAAGCTCTGCGTCGGCGCCGACACGCCCGAAGACCTGCGCGTCTGGCGCGCCCGCCGCGCCGCCGAGGGCCGCCGCCCCATCGTCCACACCCGCCAGACCCCCAAGCGCGCCGACGAGATTCTCGACGGCGGCTCGCTTTACTGGGTGTTCAAGGGCCAGATCCTGGTCCGGCAGAGGGTGGTCGGCATAGAAACCCTGGAAGACGGCGCCCGTAAACGCTGCGAAATCAGCCTCGCCGACGACCTGATCGCGACGGCCCCACAGCCGAGGCGGGCGTTTCAGGGGTGGCGATATTTCGAGGCCAAGGATGCGCCGCCGGATTTGCCGGGTGGGGAGGGCGCGGCGGAATTGCCGCAGGACTTGGCGCGGCAGTTGAGGGAGATTGGGGCGTGGTAGGGGGGATTGTGACCGGTCGACGCTAGTCGAGCGTGCTTGGCTCTTCTGTAAGCGGTGTTGTCAGGCCACGGCGCTGATGGGATCGGCGTAGGCCCAGGGCAGGAGTTCGTCGAGGCGGCTGTTGGGATGGCCCTGGACGATGCGGGTGATGACGTCAGCGACGTAACCCTGCGGATCGACGCCGTT
>DASQSO010000311.1:0-2214 GCA_035642335.1 Caulobacteraceae bacterium | reverse complement strand
GCCCCTGATCGCGCTGAAAGACATGCGCCTGGCGGATGGGCCAACGATGCTGTTCGATGGTGTCGACCTGGCCTTGGATGCGCGCGTCCACGCATGCCTGGTCGGCCGCAACGGCGCCGGCAAGTCGACCCTGCTGCGGCTGCTGGCCGGCCTGATCGAGCCCGATGGCGGCGACCGGTCAGTGAGGCCGGGAACCCGCATCGCGCTGGCGGTGCAGGAGCCGATCGTCACTGGCGAGACCCTGCTGCACTACGCCAGCGCCGGCGGCGCCGAGCCGCACGAGGCGGAGGCGGCGCTGATGACCTTCGACCTCGACCCCGGCCGTCCGACGCCGGGCCTCTCCGGCGGCGAGGGCCGCCGCGCCGCACTGGCCCGCGCCCTGGCCGAGAAGCCCGATGTGCTGTTGCTCGACGAGCCGACCAACCACCTGGACATCCTGGCGATCGAGACCCTGGAGGCGGAGCTGCGCGCCAGCCGCTCGGCCCTGCTCATGGTCAGCCACGACCGCGCCTTCCTGCGCCGCACCACCAGCCGCTGTTTCTGGCTGGAGGGCAGGCGGGTCTGGCGGCTGGACAAGGGATTCGAAGCCTTCGACGCCTGGTCGGAGAAGATCGCCGCCGAACAGGCCGAGATCCTGCGCCGACTGGAAAAGGCCATCGAGCGGGAGACCTACTGGTTCCACCGCTCGATTACCGCCCAGCGCACCCGCAACGAGGGGCGCGCCCGCGCCCTGGCCGAGATGCGCCAGCGCAAGGCGGCGCTGATGGGCGACGCCAATCGGTCCATGGCCATGACCATTGAGGCCGGCCAGAGTTCCGGGGTGCGGGTGATCGAGGCGCGGGGTCTGACCAAGGCCTACGGCGCGCGCACCCTGGTCAAGCGCTTCTCCACCCGCATCCTGCGTGGCGACAGGGTCGCCATCGTCGGCCCCAACGGCGCCGGCAAGACCACCCTGGTCAAAATGCTGCTGGGCGAGGCGCCGCCGGATTCCGGCTCGGTGAAGCTGGGCTCGAACCTGGTCATCGCCTATCTCGACCAGGCCCGCGACCAGCTGAATCCCGAGGCGACGCTCTGGGAGACTCTCGCGCCGCAAGGCGGCGACCATGTGATCGTGCAGGGAAGTCCGCGCCACATCTCCAGCTACGCCCGCGACTTCCTGTTCCAGGAGCGCCAGCTGCGCCAGCCGGTGCGCAGCCTGTCCGGCGGCGAGCGCAACCGGCTCTTGCTGGCCAGGGCCCTGGCCCAGCCGGCCAACCTCTTGGTGCTCGACGAGCCGACCAACGACCTGGACATGGAGACGCTCGACCTGCTGCAAGAGCGGCTCAGCGACTATGACGGCACACTGATCCTGATCAGCCACGACCGCGACTTCATCGACAGGCTGGCCACGTCGACCATCGCGCTGAACGGCCGCGGCGACGTGGTCGAGACGCCGGGCGGTTGGACCGACTTCACCGCCCAGAACCCCCGCTTCTTCGCCCCCGCCCAGGCGCCGACGGTGAGGCCGGCCAAGGCCCCAGACCTCCCTCCCGCGCCGCCGAAACGCCCCGCCAAGCTGTCGTTCAAGGACGAGCACCGCCTGAAAGCCTTGGAAGCCCTGGCGCCGAAGCTCGCCGCCGAGATCACGGCGCTGGAGCAGCGCCTGGCCGACCCCGGCCTCTACGCCCGCGATCGCAACGCCTTCGACGCCGCCATGACCACGCTGACCTCGCTGCGCGACCAGCTCGCCGTGGCGGAAGACGAATGGCTGACCCTGGAAGAGAAGCGCGAGGCGCTGAGCGCGGGCGCCTGACCCCGCCAGCGCGATGTTGGCCACCAGACGAAGAAGGCGTTCATCTGCTCCGAATACGCCGCCGGTTGCTTCAAGCGGGTCGGGATCAGGATTGCATGGGACGGCCTCTGCTTTATCGCTCCCGCCGACTTGGCCAAGGACTCTAAGATCGAGCCATCGGACGGTTCCGGACCGGTTGAGCAGAGTCTGGCGTCGCCGCGCCAGGGGAGCGATGGCCTGTGAAATACTGGATCGACACCGAGTTCATCGAACGGCCGTTCAGCATCGACCTGATCAGCATCGGCATCGCCGCCGAGGACGGCCGCGAATTCTATGCCGAAAGCAGCGAGGTCGACTGGTCGAAGGCCAGCCAATGGACCTTGCAGACCGTGCGGCCGCAGCTCGACGGCAAGGCCATGCCGCGCGAGCAAATCGGCTACGCC
>DASQSO010000310.1:0-6294 GCA_035642335.1 Caulobacteraceae bacterium | reverse complement strand
CGGCCCTATCCGAGGTGGGGCGGCGTGGCGCTGGAGACCCAGCACTTCCCCGACGCGCCGCACCAGCCGGCCTTCCCCATGGTCCTGCTCCGACCGGGCGAGGTGTTCAGGTCCTCGACCGAGTTCCGGTTCGGCCTTCTTAGCTCCTAGAATCCTTGCGCAGATCGATGCCGAAGTAGCGCTCGTCGTCGCGCCCAAAAATCGCCGCCCTTGCCGTTCGGACATAAATGTCCGATATGCGAGCGGTGAACCGCGACGCCTTCCTCCGGGACCTTCGTCGCTACTGCCGCAAGACGGGTCGCTCGTTCGAATGGATCGCGGTTCGCGGCAAGGGCGGCCATGGCATCGTCACGGTGGATGGCCTGAGCACAGTCGCCCAGACAACCCTTCGCCCGCTGCACATTGAAACGATCCTGAAGCAGCTCGGGCTACCCAAGGATGCGGTCTGAACAGGAGAGACTTATGCACCCGCTTACATACCCGGCGAAAGTCGTTGAGGCCCAGCCGAACGACTTCGTTGTCCAATTCATCGACATTCCCGAGGCCATCAGCGGCGGAGCCACCGTTGACGAGGCGCTCGCCGAAGCTGCTGAAGCGCTGGAAGTCGCGGTGGAATATTATCTCAACGAGGGCCGCGCCATTCCCGATCCCAGCCCGGTACGCGGGGGCCAGCATGACGTAGCCCTCGCCCCGGCGATCGCCGCCAGGCTATTGCTCATCCGTACCATGACCGAACAGAAGCTCTCCAAGGTCGCCCTGGCCGCGCGCATGGGTCGCGACGAAAAGGTGGTTCGGCGCGTGCTGTCCGGTAAGGGCGCGTCCTTGGACCTCACGCTCGCAGCGCTCAAGGCCATTGGCGTCAGGCCGGCGCTCGCCGTCTAGCGTGGTGAATTTGAAGTTCGCCCTCTGATCGGGGCGGGCTCCGCGAAAATGGAATACGTCGCCACGTGGAATACGTCGACACGATACTCATAGCCGTAGATTCAGTTGCGCCATCGCGGAGGCGCGCGATATTCGCCCCGACGTGCGATGGGCGGTGGGTCGGCCAAGGACGCATCGAGCCCCGCGGCCAACTCCTTCCCGCCCACCGGCCTTCCGGCGGGGTGAACAGGTATCGTGTCGACGTATTCCGATTCCGGGCCGCTGGTTTAGGCGATCGACGCGGGCGCGGCGGCCTGGTGATCAGGCAGCGCCGCTTCAATGCGGCGGATTCCAGGTGAGGCATAGACGGCCAGGGACATCGCCAGGATCGACAGGCCGGCGATCACGTACATAAGCCCTATGCCAGATCCGTGCGCCTGGCCGACCATCCAGGCGAACCCATTCCAGCCCGGTTTGGAGACGGCGGGCTCGAAGACGCGGTCGGCGAGCCGTCCGGCGGCCAGGCTCGCCAGCGGGGCAAGCAGCGCGCTGAGCTGTCCCATGGCGGCGAAAACACGCCCCTGGAGATCGGGCGCCACCTTGGCCTGGTAGATCGAGTTAACCGCGGCGTTGGCGAACGGTATCGCGAAGGTCACCAGAAACAGGGCCGAGCCCACGGCGCCCGGCGACCGCGCCACGCCGGCCAGCGTCATGAAGGCGCCGGCGACGACCATGCTCAGCATCACCGTGTGGATTCGCGGGCGCGTGCCGCCCCAGACGCCCATGGCCAGGGCCCCCGCGATGGCGCCGCTGAAGCCGACCCCGATAACAAGGCCAAACGTGCCGGTCGCATGCACCCGGTCGAGCACGTAGGGGGTCATCAGGACCCAGAAACCGCTGGCGACAGCACTGATGACCGCGAAGTAGACGCAGAAGCCGAGCAACGGCGGCCGGCCGAAAAGATAGCGGAATCCGTAAACGGATTGCCGCCAGATTCCCCCGCGCGCGTCGCGCCCTTCCGGGCTGGCGACCGGCATCGGAATGCGCACGACGGCGATGGCGGCAATGGCGACCGCGAAAGTGAAGAGGTCCGCCACGATAGCGCCGACGACACCGACGCTGGCGTAGAGAACGCCCGCCAACCCCGCCGCGGCTGCGGAGGCGGCCGGATAGCTCAGCTGCTGGATGGCGTTGGTGCGGTCTCGGAGTCGGTCGGGCACCAGCATCGCGACAGAGGCCTGCAACGCCGGCGTCTCCAGCACCCCGAAGACGCCATTGGCAAAGGCGAGACCGTAGAGCTGCCAGAGCCGAAAGCCGCCCGACAGGAAGGCGATAAGCAGCAGCCCGCTGGCAAGGGTGTATCCAACATTCGCCGCCAGCATCAGAGAGCGCCGGTCGAGGCGATCCGCCAAGGCGCCGCCCAGGCCTCCGAAGATGATCCATGGCGCCGTCGAAAATACGCTCACCAGAGCAAGGGGAGTCGCATGCCCGGTGAGCCGGAAGACGGCGATGCCCACCGCGAGACTGCTCGTCCGGCTCCCGACCATCGACAGGGTCTGGGTCGCGAGCAGCGCGTAGAAGGCGCCAACCCCCCTGGTTTCCATCCGCTGACTCCAAGAAAACTACCATCGTAGTTTTTGACAGAAAACTACGGACGTAGTTATCATGTCAACCGGCATCGTTTTCGATCGAGATATGCAGATCAGCCTCGCGGAAAGTCGGATCATGGACGCGGTGTGGCGGCGCGGACCGCTGCTGGTCGAGGAGATCATCGGCGAGGCGGCTGCAGCCCAAGGATGGAGCGACGCGACCGTCAAGGCGCTGATCGGCCGCCTGTTGAAGAAGGGCGCCCTGGAGTCGTTTCGCGAGGGCGGACGAGTGCGCTATCGGCCGCTGGTGGCGCGGGACGACTATGTCGCCGCCGAGACGCAGGGCTTTCTCGACCGCGTCTTCGGCGGCGAACTGGCGCCGTTCGTGAGCCATTTCGCGGAGCGGAAGAAGCTGAAACCGGCGGACCTCGCCCGGCTCAAGGCGCTGATCGAGAAACTCGATGACGACGGCTGATCTCCTGCTCGGCTTGGCGCGGACGAACGTCACCGCGAGCGTTGCAATCCTCCTGGCGCTCGCGCTGCGAGTTCCGGTCCGCCGCGGGTTCGGGGCGCACGTGGCCTATTCGCTCTGGCTGCTGGCGCCGGCGGCGGCGTTGGGCAGCCTGATGCCGGCCGCGGATTGGTCCGGATGGCCCGGCCCCGTCGCTGTCGCCGGGGACGCCAGCCGGGCCTGGCTCGGCGAAACCGGACGCGCCGGCGATCTCGCCGCGCTTTGGCTGGCGGGTTTTGCCGCCAATGCCGCGCTGGCCCTCTGGCGACAGCGGCGGTTCGAGGCGGCGGCGCGCGCCGGACGCGCCGGTCCGGCGGCGATGGGGGTGATCGAGCCGCGGATCGTCGTGCCGGCCGATTTCGCCCAGCGCTTCTCCGATGAGGAGCGACGGCTGATCCGCGCGCACGAAAAAGCCCACGTCGATCGCCAGGACGCTCGCCACAACGCGCTCGCCGTCGTGGCCGTCTGGTGCTGCTGGTTCAACCCGCTCGCCCATCTCGCGCTCGCGGCCTTCCGCCGTGACCAGGAGCTGGCTTGCGACGCCACGGTTATGCAGCGCCTGCCGAAATCGCGGCGCGCCTACGCCGAAACGATGCTGCGCACCCAGCCCGCATCGAAAATCGCGGTCTTCGGCTGCCATTGGCTCGCCGCCAGCCATCCGTTGCAGGCCCGCCTCGAAATGCTGGCGCGAAGATCACCGTGTCGATCGCAGCGGGAGTTCGGCCTTGTGGCCATCGCAACCCTATGCGCGGCCGCTTTCGCAGCGGCCTGGACGGCGCAGCCACCGGCTCGCCTGCCCACGGTGCAAACGGTGATCCTGATTGACCTGTCGCCGCCCGACCCCCAGGAGACGGCCTGGGTCTATCGCGCCTTGTCTGCAACGCCCAACCGCGCTCGGTGAGGAGACTGAAACGCAACGAGAGGCGCGGCGAAAGCTCCGCCGACGGCTTCAGTTATCCCCCAGCGCGTCGAAGCGCTCCAGCAGGGTCCGGCCGTCGGGTTTGGCTTTCAGCAAGGCTTCGATCTGCTCGCGGCTGGCCTTGCGTTGGGCGATCGGGACCGCGTCGGCGCCATAGGCGACGATCTTGGCCCAGACCGGATCGAGGAAGGTCTTACCCTCCACCACACCGTCCGGGGTCTTGAAATGCAGCGGCCGCAGCTCGGAGAGGAAGAGCTGCAGGTAAGCCACATGGCTGGCCTCGTCCTGGCGGATCTGGTCGATGATCGCCGCGGCCTTGTCGGCGTCCTCGCGCCGGTCGGCGAAGGCTTCGGGGTCGCGCATCAGATTGACGTTGAACTCGAAGCCGCGCTCGGCGCGGATCTCGATCAGGAGCACATTCATCAGCTGCTTGATCAGGCCTTCGTAAGGCGCGGGAATCTGGGGCATTTCTCGGGTATCACCGCCGGGCCGGCCGCCGCGCTCGGGGATTTCCGGGATCGGGTGGGCGTTCTCGCCCAGCACCAGGTCGCGGGCGACGTACCACATGCGGTCGTGGGCCCCGATGGCGTCGGCGCCGTCGCCGCCCTCGTCCAGACCGTGGGCGACGAACAGGCCGCGGTTCAGATGCGCGGTGGCGGTCTCGGAGATGTCCTCCTCGACCAGCGGCTGGAAGTCGGGCGCCTGGATGGTCGCCAGCATGCGGCCGCGGCCCTCGATGATGCCGGTGGTGGTCAGCGTGTTCCACAGCGGCAGGGTGACGCCGTTGGCCAGCAGGAACTTCATCTGCGCCAGGTTCGGATAGTGCGGCGCGCTGAGGATGCGGGTGTCGGCGTCGATCAGCTCGCCGCCCTGCTTGAGGAAGTTCTCCCGCCAGGCCCGGATGGCCGGCCAGCGTCCATGGGTGCGCGGCGAATAGTAAACCCCGTCGGCGCCGTAGCCGCCGTGCAGCCGCCGCGCGCCGAACAGGTTGGGCTTGGCGTAGGGATGGTCGGCGAGAATCTCTTCGGAGGAATAGCGCAGTTGCATTGGAACGTTTTCCTTAAAATCAATTTTGTCTTGGGCGGCGGGTCTCAGGAGGCGATCAGCGGCGGCGGCAAGGTCGGCGCGCGCAGGCCCAGGATATCATCGAAGCGCCGTTTGGCGCCCTCCATGTTCTCAGGATGGGTCAGAACATAGAACTGGTTCGAGGCGATGGCCTCGGCGACCAGTTCGCCCACGGCGCGCGGAGCCATGCCCTGGGCCTTGAAGCGGGCGTCCATCGCCGCCAGCGCCTGGCTGCGCGCGGGGTCGGGCGCGGCTTCAGCCTTCAGTGCGTCCGGCCGATTGCGCGCCGAGGTGATGATGTTGGTGGCGATCATGCCGGGACAGAGCACGGTCGCGCCGATCTTGGCATTGACCGCCTTCAGGTCCTGGTAGAGGCCCTCGGTCAGCCGCGTGACGGCATGCTTGCTGACGCCGTAGATCGAGCCGGCGCCGGTGGTCAGGCCGAGAATGGACGAGGTGTTGACCACATGGCCCTCCTCGCCGTGGGCGATCATCGCCGGCACGAAGGCGCGCAGGCCGTTGACCACGCCGCGGAAGTTCACCCCCATCACCCAGTCCCAATCAGCCTCGGACTGCGCCCAGATCGGCGCGCCGCCGCCGGCGCCGGAGACGCCGGCGTTGTTGCAGAGCACGTGCACCTTGCCGAACCGCGCCTGGGCGGCGGCGGCCAGCCGCTCGACGCTGTCATGGCTGGAGACGTCGACCAGCCGCGGATCGACCTCGAAATTGGCCCGGGTCAGCCGGTCGGCCTGCTGCATCAGGGCGGCTTCCTCGACATCGGCCATCACCACCTTCATGCCGCGGCTGGCCAGGGCCTCGGTCATGCCGAGACCGATGCCGCTGGCCGCGCCGGTGACCACCGCGACCCTGCCCTGGAAAGCCTGCATCGATCGAACGCTCCACTCTTCGATGTTCCGCGAACCTTGTGCGTCCCGGGCGCAAAAGCCAATGCGAAAGGGGCGCCGGCTTGCCCAACGGCCGTCGCCATGGACTATGGCGTTCATGACCGAGGCCGTCGCTCTCAACCTTGCCGATATCGAGGCCTGGCGCGGCCATATCGGGCGCGGCGAAATCCGCCGCCAGCTGCTGGACGCCGAGACCGCGCGCCGCTTCGCCGCCGCCGTCGGCGCGGACCTGGACGTCGAGCACAAGGCCCCGCCCCTGGCCCACTGGGCCTTCTTCCTGGAGGTGGTCGGCCCAAGCGAGATCGGGCCGGACGGCCATCCCCGGCGTGGCCTGGGCATCATGCCCGACGTCACCCTGCCCCGCCGCATGTTCGCCTCGGCCGTCCTGCGCTTCACCGAGCCGCTGGTGCTGGGCCGCGAGGCGGAGCTGACCCTGACCGTCGC
>DASQSO010000309.1:0-3413 GCA_035642335.1 Caulobacteraceae bacterium | reverse complement strand
GCCTTTGGCGCGGCCTTCTTCATGGCCGGGGTGCCGATGAAATGGATCGTCGGCCTCGGCGGCGCGGCGCTGGCGGGTGGGATCTCGCTCTATTTCGTCTTCGACCACGTCGCCAGCCGGGTGAACAAGTTCCTGTCGCCGGAGACCACCGACACCCACCAGATCGACCGCGCCCGCGAGGCCATCGCCGCCGGCGCCTGGTTCGGCCGCGGCCCCGGCGAAGGCATCCTCAAGCGTCAGGTTCCCGACGTGCACACCGACTTCGCCTATGCCGGCGCGGCCGAGGAATACGGCCTTGTCTTTTCGCTGCTGCTGATCAGCCTGTTCGGCTTCATCGTCATCCGCGGCCTCTACAAGGCCATGAAGCTGTCCGATCCCTTTGAGCAGGTGGCGGCCGGCGCGCTGTTCGTGCTGGTCGGCCAGCAGGCCTTCATCAACGTGGCCGTGAACCTGGACCTGATCCCGACCAAGGGCATGACGCTTCCGTTCATCTCCTACGGCGGCTCCTCGATGCTGGCGATGGGCCTGACCATGGGCATGGCCCTGGCCCTGACCCGCAAGCGGCCGGGCGCCTATGAGGTTCCCGAGCCGCCTGTCGGCGCGTTTGCGTGACAGCCGATCGCCTTGCGGTCGTCGCCGCCGGCGGCACAGGCGGACACCTTTTTCCCGCCCAGGCATTGGCCGAGACGCTGATCGGGCGCGGCTGGCGCGTGGTGCTGGCCACCGATGAGCGCGGCGCGGCCTATGCCGGCGAGTTCCCGGCCGAGGAGCGCATCTCGCTGGCCGCCGCCACCTATCGTCCCGGCGACCCGTTCGGGATGGCCAGGGCGGGTACCGCCATCGGGCGGGGGACGCTCGCCGCGCGCCGCGCCTTCCGTAGGTTGGGACCAGCCGTGGTGGTCGGCTTCGGCGGCTACCCGTCGCTGCCGGCGCTGATCGCCGCCACCGCCGGCGGCCGGCCGACCGTGATCCATGAGCAGAACGCGGTGATGGGCCGCGCCAACCGGCTGCTGGCCGGGCGCGCGACGGCGGTGGCCTGCGCCTTTCCGACTCTGCGGAAAGCCCCCGCCAAGGTTCAGGCGCGCGCGGTGGTGGTCGGCAATCCGGTGCGGCCGGAGATTCGCGCCCTGAGCGATACGCCCTATGCGGCGCCGACCGGGCGCATCGACCTGCTGGTCACCGGCGGCAGCCAGGGCGCGCGCATGCTCTCCGAGACGGTCCCGCGCGCCGTGGCTAGGCTGCCCCAAGCTCTGCGCGATCGGCTTTCGGTGCACCAGCAGACCCGCGCCGAATCCATCGAGGCCGCGCGAGCTATCTATCGCGACGCCGGCGTCGAGTTCGAGCTCGCGCCCTTTTTCCGCGACATGGCCAGCCGCCTGGCCGGCGCTCACCTGGTGATCGGCCGCGCCGGCGCCTCGACCGTCTGCGAGCTGGCCGTGGCCGGCAAACCCGCCGTGCTTATTCCGCTGAAGATCGCCCTCGACGACGACCAGGGTCAGAACGCCGCTTTGCTCGCCGAGGCCGGCGCGGCCGTGGTGCTCCGCGAGGACGCCCTGAGCGCCGAGCGGCTGGCCGAGACCCTGACCGAACTGATGAGCGACCCCGCCCGCCTGGCCGCCATGTCGGACGCCGCCCGCGCGGTGGCGCGGCCGGACGCCGCCGAGCGGCTGGCCGATGTGGTGGAAAAGGTCGCTAGCCGCGCCGCTTGAAATAACGACGACGCCAGGCGCCGGCGCGGCGCAGGCGGGGCGGCAGCACGGTGCGCTCGAAGCGCAGCACCTGTTGCCAGAGCACCGGAAAGACTTCCGGCTCGCGGCGGATCAGCCGGCGAACCGGATGCACGAACTTCGGATGACGCCGCTGCATGTGGATGAACTGGCGCTTGGCCTTGTAGGAGTTGCGCAGGACCATGATCAGCCCGATCGCCAGCAGCGGCACGCCCAGGTGGCCCGGCAGCAGGGCCAGCACCACGCCGCCGATGATCAGCACCCAGCCCAGCGCCAGGAACAGCAACCGAAAACCGTCCTGCGCGACCTTTTGCGCGGACGCGAAAAGGCTGGCGAACGGAGCGTTCGGCAGGGGTTCGGGGCGGATGGACACGACTTGCGACATGGGTCTAGCTGCAAACGCCCGACCGAAGGCCTCGGTCGCGCGGGGGAGAAGTGGATATGAATATCGATTGCGGCTTAGCAAGGGCGCGGTTGACGCACCGCTAACAACCGACGCTTTAATCACGGCGTCCGTTGCAAAAGCGCCGCAGTCGGACGACTCGAACGCCGCGGCAAGGGCCTTCTAGGCGATAAGGCCCTGGTCATGCAGGCGGGCGATTTCGGCCGACGACAGGCCGAGTCGCTCGCTGAGAACCTCATCGGTATGCTGGCCGAGCCGCGGCGCCGAGACCGGCGGCGCGCGGGTCTCGCCGGAGATCCCCGCGGCGAAATCGGGCGTCGGGTAGCGATGGCCGCTGGGATGATCGATCTCGGTCAGGTTCGAGGCCAGCCGCGGGTCGCCCGTCACCGCCGCGCCCAGCGACTGATAGCCGCCAAAGGTGACGCCGGCGCCGTCGAGCAGGGGCGAGAGCTCGCCACGCGTCCGGCGCGCGAAGGCCGCCTCGAACAGCGGGTTCAGCCGGTCGCGCCAGGTGAAGCGCGCGCCCTCGTCGGCGGCGAACTCGATGCGGACCTCGGCTTCCAGCGCCGCGACCGCCTCGGCGATGCCCAGCACCTCGATCAGGTTGCGCCATTGGCGGGCGGTGATCGCCACCACCATCAGCCGCTCGCCGCCCTTGACCGCGAAGTCCCGGCCAAAGGCGCCGTAGAGGTTGTTACCGATGCGCGGCCGGTCGTGGCCGCCGACGGCGACCTCGGCGATCTGGCCGAGATTGCCGACGCTGGCCATGGCAATGTCGGACAACGGCAGCCGCACCTCGCGACCCTTGCCGTCCGCCGCCCGCGCCCGCTCGGCGGCCAGCAGCGAGAAGGCGGCGAAGGCGCCGGTGAGCAGGTCCCAGGCCGGCAGCACGTGGTTGACCGGCCCGTCGGCGTCCTCCGGCCCGGTCATCAACGGCACGCCGACGGCCGCGTTGACCGTGTAGTCGACCGCTGGCTTGCCATCGGGCCAGCCCATAATCCGTACAAGGATCAAGTCCTCGCGCAGGGCCTTTAGCCGCTCGTAGGACAGGAAGCCGTCCACCGGATAGTTGGTGACGAAGAGGCCGGTCGAGGCGGCCAGCCGCTGCGCCAGCTCACGGCCCTCGGGTCGGCCGAGATCCAGCGCCACCGACTTCTTGGCCTTGTTCAGCCCCTCCCAGTAGAAACTCGCCCCTCCGGGCGCCAGCGGCCAGCGGTTGTAGTCCGGGCCGCCGCCGATCTGATCAAAGCGGATCACCTCGGCGCCCAGCTGGGCCATGTAGA
>DASQSO010000308.1:0-3684 GCA_035642335.1 Caulobacteraceae bacterium | reverse complement strand
CGGTCGACCTGGAGCTCGAGCGGCGGGCGGGAGACTTCGTGCGCGGCCTGATCCGCATCGGCGCGGTTTCGGTGGTCCACGACCTCTCCGACGGCGGCCTGGTCGCCGCGGCGGCCGACATGGCGCTGGCCTCGAACGTCGGGATCACCCTGAACGCCACCAGCCATGAACACGCCCACTTCTACCTGTTCGGCGAGGACCAGGGCCGCTACCTGATCGCCGCCGCCGATCCAGACGCCCTGATCGCCAAGGCCCAGACCGCCGGCCTGCACGCCTCGGTCGCCGGCCACGCCGGCGGCGCGGCGCTCGCGTCCGAGCAGGGCCTGTTCAGCGTCCCGCTCGCCACCCTGCGTGAAGCTCACGAGGGCTGGATGCCGGCCTATATGGCCTAGCCGGACACCGAGCGACTATCGCCTGGCGGCATCCTTCAGCATCGCTTGTCGCAATATGCTGTTGAGTTTGGACTGATATCCGGCCCCGGCCGCCCTCAACCAGGCCAACACATCGGCGTCGAGCCGGACGGTCAGTTGTTTCTTCAATGGCTTGTAGAAGGGATTGCTGACCGCGTTTTCCCAGAACGCGTCCGGGAGGACGGGGACCCCCGACACATCGATGTCCCCATCCGGCTTCGCGGCCAGCGCCTTGAGTTCGGCCTGCTGGGCCTCGGTGAGCTTGGGCGACCGCGTTGGATCGAGTCTAGCGACCGTCACGCCTTTGCTGCTCATAGAGTCTCCTTTCGCCAGATGTCGCGCGTCGTGCCGAGATAATTCGGATCGTCTCATCGTCGTTGTCTTGGTCGGGATAGGCGTAGGCAACCAGCAACACCGCAATGCCGCCGACCAGGCCAATGGCTCGCCATCTATATTCGCCATTTTCCACCCGATCCTAGTCCACCAGCGCGAATGGGTCGGTGAACACAAGCCGCGCCGTTCGGAAGCTCACGCCATGCTTTCGCTCATTGGTTCGAGCTTTGCCGTCGTCCCATTCGAACCGGAGCGTCACGGAGAAATGTAGCTACAATTTAGTCGTTATGCAAGACGGCTGGCTGATCATTCACTGCTCGCCGTCGCGGACCCAGCGGACGTGGTCGCGGCCGCGGCCGTCCGGGTCGCCGCCCCAGGCTTCGCTTTCACCCACCGAGACCAGCACCGGGCCCTTGACGCTGGCGATGCAGTCGTTCTTGCCGGCCTCGACAACCAGGCCGGCGATCGGCCGCTGGGTCATGATGGCGCTCTTTTGGCCGGTGCGGTCGGGCGGCGGCGGCGGGCCGCACAGGGCCGGCCAAGCCTTGTATTCGATCACCCGGCCGTGCGAGTCGAACTTCAACGGCCGCAGGCCGACATAGATGTAGCTCTTCGGCGGGCTGTCGGCGCCGACCTCGACCTGCAGAACGGCGGGGTCGCCCTTGACCAGGACGGTCTGGTAATGGGCCCAGGCCGAGGCCGGCGTTCCCGGATCGCGGCCGGCCAGGATCTCGCCCGGATGCACCACCCATGCGTCGGCGCAGCCCGGCCACTCGCCGAGCGGCCTGGTGGGGTCGAAGACGCAGGTATTGTCCTCGTCCACCCAGAGGCCCGGACGCGGTTGCGGCTGGCCCCGGGCGTCGGCGCTGGAAAACAGCGGCGTCGTCGAGGTGATCGTGTTGCAGCCGGCCAACAACGCGCCCAGGCCGATCAGCGCCGCGATCCGCATCATTGCCTTCCCCGAAAACAGCCGATGGCGGCCATGGCCCTAATGGCTTAATGCAGCGAGGTCCAGCGTCGCCAAATCTTAAGTATTGTTAGGCGTAAACTGGATGACGCCGCATCCGTACGATTGGTCGCCGATTCGCCATGCCCATGTCCGCCGCCGCCTTGGAATCCGAACTGCGCGCGGCTTTTCCCGACGCTGAAATCTCGATCGACGACCTGGCCGGCGATGGCGACCACTATCGCGCCCGCATCACCTGCGCCGCCTTCGCCGGCCTGACGCGGGTGCGGCAGCATCAGCTCGTCTACCAGGCGTTGAAGGGCAAGGTCGGCGGCGTGCTGCACGCCCTGGCGCTGGAAACGGCCCCGCCAACGCCGGGCAAGGACTGATCGTGCGCTACCGACAGCTTGGCAATACTGGCATGTCGGTCTCGTCGATGTCGCTTGTCCTGGACGGCTCGCGCGCCGGCATGAGCGAGGCCGACTGGATCGCGCTGATCTATGCGGCGCTGGAAAATGGCGTCAACGCCTTCGAGATCGTCGGCGCCCAGCCGACCCTGATCGACGGCGTCGGCCAGGCGCTGCGGGCGATCGACCGGCGGCTGGTGTTCGTGGCCTGGCGGCTGGGATGGTCGATCGAGACTTCGGGCCAGCCAGTGCGCGATTTCTCGCCCGAGAGCCTGGCCAGCGTCGTCGAGAGCGTGGTTACGGGCGCCGGCCTGACCTATCTCAATGCGACTGTCCTCGACGATCCGGCCGCCGAGGAGCTTTCGCCGCGCGCCCTGGACATGCTCAGGCGCCTGAAGGACATGGGCCGCATCCGCCTCTTGGGAGTCACCGGGCGCGACGATGCGATGGACGCCTACATCGCCTCCGGCGCCTTCGACCTGATCGCCGCGCCCTTCAGCCTGATGTCGGGTTGGAAAGAGCGGCTGCGCGTGAAAGCGGCGGTCGAGCGCAACATGGCCGTCCTCGGCTACGGCTACTATCCGGAGACCATCCGCCCGCCGCGGGTCGCCGAGCAGGGCAAGGCGGACCGGTGGGGCCGGACGGAAGCCAAACCCCTGGCCGGCGCGGGAACCTATGCCTTCCTGGAGCGGACGCCGCACTGGACGGGCGAGGAGATCTGCCTGGCCTATGCGATGACCGAGCCGGCGCTGTGCACCGTGCAGGTGCTGGCCGACCGGGTCGATCGCCTTGAGCTCATGGCCGCGGTGTGCGAGCGCGAGCTGCCGTCGGGGGTGCCGGCGCAGATCGAGATGGCGCGGTTCGGGCCGCCGCCCGGGCCCCAAGAGCCGGCGCAAACCGCCCGCCGCGCTTGACCCAGGCCCGCAAGCTTCCTAGCTGATAGGCAATACGATTCATTGGGCGGAGCCCCAACCCGTGACCGACATCGCCGCCGATACCGAGACCCGCATCCACGACTTCATCGCGCGCACCATCGCCGACAATCCGGTGACCGTGTTCATGAAGGGCGTGCCCGATCAGCCCCAGTGCGGCTTTTCCGCCGTCGTGGTGCAGATTCTCGACCATCTCGGCGCCGATTTCGTCGGGGTGGACGTGTTGCAGAGCGACGAGCTGCGCCAGGGCGTCAAGGCCTTTTCCGACTGGCCGACCATTCCGCAGCTCTATGTCAACGGCGAGTTCGTCGGCGGCTGCGACATCATCCGCCAGATGTTCGAGGCGGGCGAGCTGAAGACCTTCCTGACCGAACAGGGCGTCCTCGCCGCGGCCTGACGGCGGCGCTGAAACCAAGCTGAACCGCTTCCTTTACCCGTTTTTTTGCGGATTCTACGCGACCCACCGGTCCGAAGAGTTTGACCACGAACAACACGAACCCACACGAACGGGCCAGTGGAGCGTCCCCCCTCGGTGAGACAGTTTAATAAGCCACAGTGGTTGTTGTCGCTGTCGATCGCCTTTGGCGATCGACAGGGCCGTGGATGATTGTGGATAAGTCTGTCTGGTTGGCTTCGAACTCCTCCGGTGAGCGGTA
>DASQSO010000307.1:0-2225 GCA_035642335.1 Caulobacteraceae bacterium | reverse complement strand
CGAGTCCAGGACATAGCCGTCGGTGAACTGGGTGCGCGGCCGGCCGCTGGAAAAGCCGGAACGGGCGTCCTTGCGATAGATGTTCTGGTCCAGCTGCACCCACAGCACGTCGAGCACGTCGGGGCTGTTGTTGGTGTAGGTGATGGTCTCCTCGGCTGTCAGGGTCTTGGCCTTCGGCTCCAGCCTGGCGGCGATCACATAGTCGGCGCGGTTCTGCCAATAGTCCGGCCCCGGCGCGCCGTCGCCGGAGCGGTAGCGGCTCGGCGATGGCAGAAAGTCGAGCGGCGCGAAGGTGGCTTGAGGATCGTAGGGGTTGGCCGGCGCGGGCGGCGCGGGGGGCGGGGCTGGCGGCGAAGCGGGCTGGGCCCGCGCGGCGCCCGCCACGCCCAGGGCCAGCGCGACGGCGATCAACAGGGTGCGCATCATTTGGCTCCGATCCCAGCCCGAACAGTCCAGCTTCAAGTGTTAGGGACTAACCGGGACGCTGAGAAGCGGCGGTTGTGAGCCGGTATGCGCCGGCATAGGCTGGTCCCATTGAAAGGGAGTCCGCATATGGAACAGATCGATATTCAACGTGACGTCATTTTCAACGATGCGGGCGATCGCCCGCTGAAGCTCGACATCTACAGGCCCGAGGGCGGCGGCAACGGCGCGGCGGTGCTGCTGCTGCACGGCGGCGGCTGGTCGCGCGGCTCGAAGGACATGCTGGCGCCCCACGCCACGGCGCTGGCCGAGCAAGGCTTTGTCGCCGTCGTTTCGGAATATCGGCTGACCGGCGAGGCCAAATTCCCGGCCCAGATTCATGACACCAAAAGGGCCATCCGTTGGGTGCGCGGCCACGCCGGCGAACTGGGCTTCGATCCCGACCGCCTCTGCCTGGAGGGCCATTCCGCCGGCGCGCACCTAGTGCTGCTGGCCGCCGGAACGCCGGACGATACGAGGCTCGATCCGCCCGAAGGCTCCGGCGGCGTCTCGGCGGCCGTCGCCGCGGTGGCGGCGGTCTATCCCCCGGTCCTGTTCCATCTCGGCGAGAACCGCCCGTCGGGCGGCCTGGCGGCGCGGTCGCTGCCCGGGGCGGACGAATCCGAACAGGCGGCGATGCTGGCCAGCCCGATCGAGCACGTCACCGCCAGGCTGCCGCCGGTCATGCTGCTGCACGGCGACGCCGACAAGGTGGTGCCGGTGAGCGCCTCGCGCCGCTATGAGGAGCGGGTGCGCGCGGTCGGCGGCAAGGTCGACCTGCACATCTTCGCCGGCCTGCCGCACGGCTTCGGCAATCACGCCGAAATCCGGCCGATGATGATGACCATGATCGGCCTCTTCTTCCGCCGCACCGTCGCGGAGCCGCAAGCCTTCGCCTTCGCGACGCCGCCGGTGCAGCGAACGACGGAGACAGTCCCGGCCTGACCTGGCGCCGACAATCAACAACCCCGCGCAAGGTTCTTTATAACCCGCTCATTCCCGCGAAGGCGGAACCTCGGTTTTTGAACCACCAAGCACACCAAGATCACCAAGGATCAGCGCTGCCTTTTTCACTTCTTGGCGTGCTTGGTGTCCTTGGTGGTAAAATCCGCATCCTCGCCGTCAGCGCCGCTGACTCGGCCGGAAGCGCTAGCGAGAGAAGAAAACGCATGATCGTCAACGCCTCCAATCCCCTGCGCGTCGGTCTGCTAGCCGCGTCCAAGATCGCGGTCACGGCCGTGATCGCGCCGGCCAAGGCGCGCGAGGACGTGTTGGTCACCGCGGTGGCCGCCCGCGACCCGGCCCGCGCCCGCGACTATGCCGAGACCCACGGCATCGCCGGCGTCGCCGACGACTACGCCGCCCTGCTCGCCCGCGACGACGTCGACGTGGTCTATGTCGGCTCGCCGATCGCCAACCACGCCGAATGGACCGTGCGCGCCGCCGAGGTCGGCAAGGCGGTGCTGTGCGAAAAGGCCTTCGCCCTCAACGCGGCCGAGGCCCGCGCCATGGTCGCCGCCGCCGAGGCCGCCGGCCGGCCGCTGTTGGAAGCCTTCCACTACCGGTTCCACAATGTGATCCGCAGGGCCGAGGCCATCGTGCGCTCGGGCGAACTCGGCCGGCTGACGCGGGCGGACGCGACCTTCGACGCGATCATCCCCTATTCCGCCGACGAGATCCGCTGGCGCGCCGACCAGGGCGGCGGCGCGCTTGGCGACCTTGGCAGCTATCCGGCCCACGCCCTGCACACCCTGGTCGGCGCC
>DASQSO010000306.1:0-4860 GCA_035642335.1 Caulobacteraceae bacterium | reverse complement strand
CTGCTTCTCCAAGCTCAAGCAGTTCCGCCGCGTCGCCACTCGCTTCGAGAAGACCGCCAGGAACTATCTCGCCGTCGTCACACTCGCCGCCATCGTCCTATGGCTAAGATAAGTGTCCACACGACCTAGTCCTGGCCGTCCTCGCCTATATCGCCCTTGACGGCGCCATGGTCGCGATGCACCGCCTTTACCGATGCGCGGTGAGATGGTCGACATCGGCGGGCGGCGCCTGCACCTGATCCGCGAGGGGCGGAAGGGCGCCGGGCCATCCGTGCTGCTGGAGGCGGGGGCCTTCGGCTTTTCCGCCGACTTCGGGGTGGTGCAGGAAGAACTGGCCGCGCAGGGCTGGCATGTCTGTTCCTACGACCGGGCGGGTCTGGGCCTGTCCGATCCGGGCCCGCAGCCGCGCGACGGCCTGGCGGTGGTCGGCGACCTGGAAAAGCTGCTGGCCGCGGCCCATGAGGACGGGCCCTTCATCCTCGTCGGTCACTCCATGGCGGGGCTCTACCTGCGGCTCTTCGCCAATCGCAATCCGGACAAGGTGGTCGGCCTGGTTCTGGTCGACGCCGCGACCCCGGAGGCCACCGCAACGCCGGTGGGGCGGCAGTTCGCCCGCCAGTTCGCCCGCGTCTCGCGCCTTGCCGCCTTCGGGGCGCGGATCGGCCTCTATGGGCCGCTGGCCGGGACCTGGTTCGGCGACAAGATCGGCCTGACCCCGGTCGCCTCGGCCGAAAAGCGCCGCGCCTTCGCCTCGCCGACCCACAACCGCTGGGCCTCGGCCGAGATCGACCAATGGATCGCCACGGCGGAAGAGGCCAGGGCCACCGGGCCGCTGAATCCGAAATGGCCGGTCGCGGTGATCGTCGCCGGCCATCGCCGTCCCGAGGGAGCCTTGAGTCCCATGCGCGCCGCGCCAGCGCGGCAGTCCGCCCACGGCTACGAAGAGAGCGTCGCCGGGGCCAGCCACACTACCCTGCTCGGCCTGACCTACGCCGAGGCCATCGTCCGCGGCGTCGGTCAGGTGCGCGACGCGGCCAGATAGGCGAGGCGCGGTGGTCCAGCCGCGGGTGGCGGCTATAGAACAAGTCCTTAAGGCGCCTGGCCGCAAATAGGCGCCCGCGCCGCCGCGTCGGCGCGAAGATCGGGATGGGGGCATGCAGGCGGCGCTCGAACTAGAGGCGGTCACCAAGCGCTACGGCGACTTCGAAGCCGTCCGCGACCTGAGCTTTCAGGTGCGGCCCGGCAAGATCCTGGGCTTTCTCGGCCCCAACGGCGCCGGCAAGACCTCGACCATCCGCATGATCCTCGGTCTGATCGCGCCGACCAGCGGCCAGGTGACCGTTCTCGGCGCCCGCGACGTGCGCCAGGTGCGCGACCGCATCGGCTTTCTGCCCGAGGAGCGCGGCCTCTATCGCCGCATGACGCCGGTGGGCGCCATCGCCTTCCTGGCCGGCCTGAAGGGCGTGCCGCCGGCCGAGGGCCGCATCCGCGCCCGCGCCATGCTGGAAGAACAGGGCCTCGGCGAAGCCAAGGACCGACAGATTCGCGCCCTCTCCAAGGGCATGGCGCAGAAGGTGCAGCTGCTGTCGGCGCTGGCGCACCAGCCGGACCTGGTCCTGCTCGACGAGCCGTTTTCGGGCCTCGACCCGGTGAATCAGCAGTCGCTGGAGGCTTTGATCCACGGCCTGGCCGCGCGCGGGGCGACCGTGGTCTTTTCCACCCATGTCATGCAGCACGCCGAGCGATTGTGCGATCAGGTCGTTCTGCTGGCCAAGGGCCGCAAGGTTTTCGACGGCACCGTGGAGCAGGCCCGTTCGGCCGCGCCGCGCAGCCTGATCCTGGAGGGCGTCTTCGATCCAGCCGCGCTAGGCGGACTGCCCGGCCTTGGCGAGCGGATGGTCGAGGCCGCCGAAGAGGGCGCGATCCGGGTGACCGCGACCTTGCAGGCCGGCGCGCCGGCCCAGGCCGCCCTGATGGCCGCCCTCGGGCTCGGGCTCGACATCCGCCGCTTCGAGCTGCGCGAGCCGCATCTGCACGACGCCTTCATCGTCTTGACCAATGCGGCAGGCCCGGCATGAACCGCCTCTTGAAGATCGCCTTTCGCGACTACGTCGCCTACGTGCGGACGCCGGGCTTCTGGCTGTCCATCCTCCTGATGCCGGTCGGACTGATCATCTTCGGCTGGGCGCCGCTGCTGGTCACCCAGTCCGAGCCGGTGGCAAACCTCGCCGTGGTCGATTTCAGCGGCCAGGGCTATGTGGCTCAGGTCGACAAGTATCTGACCCCGACCTCGGCGGGACAGAAGCCGACCGCACGGCTGGTCGCCGCGCCCGGCGGCCCTTTCGCCGATCCGGCCGCCGCCGCCGCCCAGCTCAAACCCTATGTCGCGGGGAACAAGGCCCTGCCTGGCGGGGGGCAGCTCGAGGCCGCCGCCATCATCAAGCTGAGCGGCGACAGCGTCGATATCGACTATTGGAGCCGCAACGTCGCCGACCGCTCGGGCGAGATGGCCGTGGGCGAAGCGGTCAGCCAGGCCATGCGCCGCGCCAGCCTGGCCAAGGCCGGCATCGGCCCGGCCGCCCTGGCCAGCGTCGACGCGCTTTCGCCGCGGCTGACGGCCTATTCCGCCAAGGCCGGCGGCAAGGCGTCCCAGCGCGAAAAGGTGCGCGGCTTCGCCGGCGTCGGCATGGGCTTTCTGCTCTGGATGGTGGTGTTCACCGGCGCCGGCATGCTGCTGAACAGCGTCATCGAGGAGAAGTCCAGCCGCATTCTGGAGGTGCTGCTGACCTCGGCCTCCGTGCCGCAGATCATGGGCGGCAAGATCCTCGGCGTGGCCTGCGTGACCGCGACCGTGCTCGGCGTCTGGCTGAGCATCGGCGGCGTGGCGCTCTCGATCGCCGCCCCCTCGATCGCCGCCGATCTGGGCTCGGTGCTGTTCACTCAAGGGATGATCGCCTACCTGACGCTCTATTTCATCGGCGGCTATCTGATGTTCGCCACCCTTTATGTGACGGTGGGGGCCTTTTGCGAGACCACGCGCGAGGCTCAGACCCTGCTCGGGCCGATGATGATCCTTTTATCGCTGCCCATGGTCTTCATGACCCAGGCCATCGCCCATCCGGACGCGCCGATCCTGGCGACCCTCTCGTGGATTCCGGTGTTCACGCCGTTCATGATGGCGGCCAGGGCGGCGAGCGACCCGCCGACGTGGCAGATCGCCGGCACGGGGGCGGTGATGCTGGCGACCACCGCGCTCGAACTTTGGGTCGCCGGCCCGGCGTTCAAGTCGGGGGCGCTGTCGACGGGGCGGTTCGAGCTTAGAAACTTCTTCGCCAGCCTGGCGCGGCGAACGGGCGAATAGTCGCCCTTAGGGGCGGAGTCCGCTGAGGTTGGCGCAACAAAACCCCGTCATCCCCCGCTGGAGCCGAAGGCGGAATGCGGGGGATCCATAGACACTGATCTTACGCGGTGATCATGGGTGGCCCGAACAAGAGTCGGGCCATGACGAGAGGGTGGGTCGGCCTGAATGGGCTCTGCTCTAAGTCCTGACGACCTTCTTGGGCGCGGGCAGCAGGCCCTCGCGCTGGGCGCGCTTGCGGGCCAGCTTGCGGGCGCGGCGAACGGCCTCGGCCTTTTGGCGGGCGCGCTTTTCGGACGGCTTTTCGTAGTGCACGTGCCGCTTCATTTCGCGGAACGAGCCTTCGCGCTGCATCTTCTTCTTCAGGGCTTTCAGCGCCTGGTCGACATTATTGTCGCGGACGAAAATCTGAACGATGACCAATCCTCCTGGACGCGCCCCGGGGAGTCCGATCCCCCAGGAGGCGCGAATACGACCTCGCGTCCGCGAGCAAGGCCCGCTTACGTGGCGGGGGCTGATATCAGAGCACGGCGCCAATGTCCACGGCGAGACGGCCGGAGCTGTGCGGTATAAGGTGTCCGTCGCATGAGCGCTGTCGAGACAGATTGGGCCGACGAGGCCGAGGTTCGCGTCCTGGACGAGGCCGTCGCGCTTGCGCCGACGGCCGGCTGGAACGCCCGCCTGGTCGCCCTCGCCGGCGCGGCGGCGGGGCTGTCGGCGGGCGAGACGCTTCTGCTCATGCCCGGCGGCGCGCGCGACCTGGCGGCGCTGTTCTCGCGCCGGCACGACCGGGCGGCGCTGGACGCTCTGGCGGGGCTCGATTCCAGGACCCTGAAGATGCGCGAGCGCATTTCGCGCGGTGTCGCGGCGCGCCTGGACGCCGCCGAGGCCGATAGCGAGGCCGTGCGCCGCTGGGCGGGCTTCCTGGCCTTGCCGATGAACATGCCGCTGGCGCTGCGGCTGGTCTGGGAAAGCGCCGACGTCATCTGGCGCTGGGCCGGCGACCGCGCCACAGACGAGAACCACTATTCCAAGCGCGCCATCCTGGCGGTCATCCTGGTCACCACCCTGGCCATCCGCCTGAACGCCGGCCGCGAGGCCGCCGCCGCCCATCTGGCGACCCAGATCGGCCGGGTCATGGCCTACGAGACCTGGAAGGCCAAGATCCGCCCCGCCGACCTCGCCCGCGACCTGGCGACGGCGCTGGGACGACTACGCTACGGGCGCTAGTCCTGATTGTCGCCGCGAAGCGGCTAGGTTCGATTTTTCGACCACAAAGCACACAAAGAAGGAAATCGACTCAAGCGGCTGAGAGCTGTGTGAGAGCGGCGTTTATCGAAGTCGACTGCCCGCAAGCGGGCTGGAGCGTCCCCCCTCGGTGAGACAGTTTAATAAGCCACAGTGGTTGTTGTCGCTGTCGATCGCCTTTGGCGATCGACAGGGCCGTGGATGATTGTGGATAAGTCTGTCTGGTTGGCTTCGAACTCCTCCGGTGAGCGGTA
>DASQSO010000305.1:0-14885 GCA_035642335.1 Caulobacteraceae bacterium | reverse complement strand
TGCCCCCACTGCGGTTATCCGAAGGCGCGCGGCGACCAATGCGACAATTGCGGGCGGCTGCTCGACCCTGTCGACCTAGTCGATCCCTACTCGGTCATCTCCGGCTCGACTGACCTCGAGGTGCGTGAGACGCGCCACCTCTACCTGCTGCAGACCAAGCTGGATGCTCAGATCCGTGCGTGGGTCGATGGCCACCCTGAATGGCCGTCCTTTGCCAAATCCATCGCCCTCAAGCATCTCGACGAGGGGTTGATCGATCGCGGCATCACTCGCGACCTCGCCTGGGGCGTGCCGGTGACGCGCGGTGGCCAGCCGCGCACGGGCTTCGAGAACAAGGTCTTCTATGTCTGGTTCGACGCACCAATCGAATACATCGCCGCGACCGAGGAATGGGCTGACGCCGGCGGCGGCGATTGGGAAAGCTGGTGGCGGGCGGACAAGGGCGCGGGCGACGTCCGCTATGTCGAGTTCATGGGCAAGGACAACGTCGCCTTCCACACCACCACCTTTCCCGCCACCATCCTTGGCTCAGGCGAGCCGTGGAAGACGGTGGACATCCTGAAGGCGTTCAACTGGCTGAACTGGTACGGCGGAAGGTTCTCCACCTCGCAGAAGCGCGGCGTATTCATGGACGCGGCGCTGGAGCTTTTGCCGCCGGACTATTGGCGCTGGTACCTGACCGCCAACTCGCCGGAACATTCAGACACCGCGTTCACCTGGGAGCAGTTCCAGTCGGCGGTGAACCGCGATCTGGCCGATGTGCTGGGCAATTTCGTCAACCGTATCATGAAGTTCGCTGAGACCCGTTTCAACGGCGTCGTTCCCGAGGGCGGCGAGCCTGGGCCGCTGGAGGAAAAACTCTACGGCGAGGTCTCGGCGCGGCTTGCCGACATCACCGCCCAGTTCGAAGCCATCGAGGTTCGCAAGACGGCGCAGGGGCTGCGGGCGCTCTGGGTGCTGGGCAACGAGTACCTGCAGGAGGCCGCGCCGTGGACTGCGATCAAGACCGACCGAGCCCGCGCCGCCGTCATCGTGCGCACGGCGCTGAACCTGGTCGGCCTTTGTGCGCGGGTCTCGGCGCCGGTGATCCCGTTCACGGCCGAAAAGATGCTGGACGCCCTCGGCGAAGGCTATCCGCCGACCTGGCCAGGCCTGGACACCGCCGCCGAGCTTTCGCGCCTTCCGCCTGGCCGGCCGATCCGCACGCCGGCCGTGCTGTTCACCAAGGTCGAGGACGCCCAGATCGCCGACTGGACGGAGCGCTTTGGGGGCATCGAGCAGCGGGCCTAGGCCGCCGCGGAACGCGCTCTATTTTTGTAGTGCGAAAACTATTGCGGCTCGCATTTATCGTGCTACATCAAAGGCGTGGACATCGAGTTCGACGCCGCGAAAGACGAGGCCAACACGGCCAGACACGGTATCTCTCTCACGCGCGCCGCAGACCTCGATGTCGTCGCCCGCATGGTTGACGTTCGCTTTCAAGAACGCCGGCTGCGGGCTTATGGCCTGATCGACGGCGAAGCCTATTGCCTCGCCTATACCCTGCGGAACGGCGTGGTCCGCGCAATCAGCCCGCGCCGTGCACATGCCAAGCAGATGAGACGCTATGTCCGCTAAGACCGCCAAGGGGCCGCTACCCGAGTCTGACCTGCCAGAGCCCGACCTGACCGATCCTGACAACCCGGAATGGACCGAAGAAGATTTCGCCAGGGCGTTGGGCCCTGAGTCGCTGTCGCCAGAGGAGTTGGCCGCCTTTCCGCGGACTGCCGCGCGGCTGCGGGGCCGGCCGAAGCCGGACGCGCCGAAGCAGGCGGTTTCGCTGCGCCTCGACCAGGACGTGCTGACCTATTTCAAGGGCGCCGGGCCTGGCTGGCAACGGCGTGTCAACGAGGTGCTGCGCAAGGCGATGGAAAAAGCCTGAGGCCGGGCGCTTCACCCCACCCTCGGCAGCATGAGCGGGATGTCGTCCGGCTCGGCCGCCGCCATGGCGGCGAGGGCGGGGAGGACGGCGTCGATCGTGTCGACGGCGCGCCAGGTGGAGGCGAGGGCGGGCGGGGTCATGTTCAGGGCCATGGTATGGCCCAGGAAGCCCAGCAGCTGGTCCCAGAACCCGTCGGGGTTATAGAAGACGGTCGGCTTGCCATGCAGGCCGAGCCGCCGCCAGGACAGCAGCTCGATCACCTCCTCCAGCGTGCCGATGCCGCCTGGCAGGGCGACGAAGGCGTTGGATTCTTCGAACATCAGCATCTTGCGCTCGTGCATCGAGCGCACGACGATGGTCTCGACCTCGTCGAAAAGGATTTCACGCTGGCGCAGGAATTCGGGCATCACGCCGAGCACCCGGCCGCCGGCCGCGTGGGCGGCGCGCGCACAGGCGCCCATCAGCCCTATGCCGCCGCCGCCATAGACCAGCCGCTTGCCGCCCTGCGCCAAGGCCTCGCCGAAGGCATGCGCGGCCCGCAGCAGATCCGCGTCCACGGCGTCGGACGAACCGGCATAGACGCAGATCGAATCAATCCGCGCGGATACGGACATTGACGGCCTCTCGGACGGCGAAGCCGCGGATCATTGGTCATTGCGCCCAGAAAGCAAGGGGCGCCCAGAAAGCAAGGGCCTGGCTGGCCGTTTTCCTGGCCGCGGGCCTCGTGGCGGGCTGCGGCCGCGGCGGCGACTGGCGCACGCCGCCGGCGCCAGCCGATGAGTCGGCGCAAGGCCAGGCCGGCTACATGCCGCCGCCCAGGTTCACCTCGGCCCAGCGCCTCGGCGACGGCCAGATCCAGCTGGGCGGCCGGGCCGACCCGAACGTGCGCGTGCGGCTGGGCTCGCCGGACGGAACCGCCTACGGCGCCGTCACAGACGGCAAGGGGCTGTTCAGCCTGACAGTGCCCGCCGCGGCCTCGGTGCGGCTGTTCGGCCTTTCCGAGAACATCGCCGGGCGCCTGGTCCAAGGCGAGGGCTATCTGGCCGTGCTGCCGGCGCCAGGGCGCGCGGCGGTGCTGCTGCGCGCCGGCGCGGGCGCCCATTTGCCGGGCGCCAACTCCGATGCGCCTCAGGTCGCCGCCGTGGACTTCGATTCGGGCGGCGGCGCGGTGGTGTCCGGCGTCGCCCATCCGGGCCTCGCGTTGCGCCTGATGCTGGACGGCCAGCCGGCCGGCGAGGCCAAGGCCGACGCCCGGGGACGGTTTTCCTTCCCGCTGGCGGCAGCGCTCAATTCGGGCGATCATGAGCTGACCATCCAGTCCCCTGGCGGCCAAGCCGACGCGCGGTTCAGCGTCAGCCGCGCGGCCCCTATTTCGGGGCTTCCCTTTCGCGGGGCGCGGCAGGCGGGCGACTGGCGCATTGATTGGATGACCCCCGCCGGGGGCGAGCAGACGACTTTGATTATGGATTGAACGGAGACAATTCAGGCTTTGGCGCGCGGTTCCCTGGCGTTGCGGCGAACGAGCGACCCTGCCGCGGTCATCCCCACCGGCGGCGAGTTCAACTTCTGGAGCTCGATGGCGGATCTCGCCCGTCTGGTCATGCGCTCTCGCGCCAAGGGCTTGCGGGTCCGGCTGGTTGTCGCCTTGACGCTGGTGCTGATCGGCAAATGGACGGCGGTGAACTCGCCGATCTGGATCGGTCGCGCCATCGACGCGCTGAGCCACGGGCGCAGCGCCGCCGAGACGGTATTCGCGGTGTTCGGCGGCTTTGCGGTCTTCTGGGTGCTGCTCCGCTTCGTCTCCAACCTCACGCCGCTGGTGCGCGATGCCATCTTCACGCCGGTGTCGCAGCAGGCGTTGGCCCGGTCAGCGGTCGAGACGTTCGCCCACTCGTTGTCGCTGTCGCTCAACTTCCATCAGGGTAAACAGACCGGCGCGCTCGCCCGCATCATCGACCGCGGCTCGAACTCCACCGACACGCTGATCCGCGGCGTCGTCTTCGACCTTGGGCCCACGGCCTTCGAGCTGGTCATGGCGGCCTACGTGATGACCAGCCACTACAACTGGGTGCTGTCGGCGGCGACGGTCGCGACCATACTGGTCTACGTCATCCTGACGTTCTCGATTTCCAACTGGCGCATCCAGTACCGCCGCGCGCTGAACGAGGCCGATTCCGCCGCCGCCGGCCTCACGGTCGACGCGCTGATGAACTTCGAAACGATCAAGACCTTCGGCGCCGAGGGGCGCACCGTCGGCCGCTACGAGCAAGCGCGCGCCGACTATGCCTCCGCCGCGGTCAAGGCCAACACCTCGCTGCAGATGCTGAACGCGCTGCAGACGGTGGTGATGAGCGCGGGCCTCGGTTTCGTCACCGTTTTGGCCGGCTATGAGGTGATCCACGGCAAGATGACGCCGGGCGGCATCACCGCCTGTATTCTCATCCTGCAGGCCGTCTATGCGCCGCTGAACCAGCTCGGCTCCAACTACCGCATGATCCGGCAGGCCTTCATCGACATGGAGCAGATGATCAATCTCCGGTCGGTCGAGCCGGAGATCAAGGATGCGCCCGACGCGCGCGCGCTGCCGCCAGCTTCCGCCAAGGGCGCCGAACTGGTGTTCGAGCAGGTCAGCTTCCAGCACACCGCCCGCTCCGTGGGTCTGAGCAACGTGAGCTTCCGCATTCCACCAGGTCGGACGGCCGCGCTCGTCGGCCCCTCCGGCGCCGGCAAGACCACGATCGTGCGGCTCGCGCTCCGGCTGCTCGACCCGCGGATGGGGCGGGTGATGCTCGACGGGCTCGACCTGCGGCAGGCCGAGCTCGCCTCGCTACGCCGCGCCGTGGCGCTGGTGCCGCAAGACGTCGCCCTGTTCAACGACACCCTTTACGCTAACATCGCCTTTGCCCGGCCGGGCGCCGGCGAGGCGGACGTCTGGGCGGCGGCGGAGGCCGCCGAGCTTGCCGGTTTTATCGAGGGCCTGCCCTACAGAATGGAGACACTTGTCGGCGAGCGGGGCCTGAAGCTGTCCGGCGGCGAGCGCCAGCGGGTGGGCTTGGCCCGCGCGCTGCTGGCCAATCCGCGTCTGCTGGTGCTCGATGAGGCGACCAGCGCCCTCGACGGTCGCACGGAGGCGGCGATCCAGGCCACGCTGCGCAAGGTGAGGGCAGGGCGAACCACGCTGGTCATCGCCCACCGCCTCTCGACCATCGCCGACGCCGACGAGATCGTGGTCATCCGCCGCGGCCGCATCGTCGAGCGTGGTGACCACGCGGCGCTGATCGCCCACGGCGGCGAATACGCGGCGCTCTGGCGTCGTCAGACCCGCGAGGGCCCCGCCAGGCCGGCGCGTGAAACGCGCGCGGCCGAGCCGGCGCCTGTGCTAGTCTCGTCCCTCGAAGACGAGCCCGACCCGAAACCGGAGACCGAAGAATGAAATACCTGCACACCATGGTGCGCGTGCGCGACCTTGACGCGTCGCTCGACTTCTACATCAACAAGCTGGGCCTGGCCGAAGCCTATCGGGTCGAGAACAAGGGAGGCCGCTTCACCCTGGTCTTCCTCAGCGCCCCCGAGGATCTGGCCGAGGCCCGCGAAAAGCGCGCGCCGCTGGTCGAGCTGACCTACAACTGGGACCCGGAAGACTATGACGGCGGCCGCAATTTCGGCCACCTAGCCTATGAGGTCGACGACATCTTCGCCACCTGCCAGCGCCTGGCCGACGGCGGCGTCACCATCAACCGCCCGCCGCGCGACGGCCACATGGCCTTTGTCCGCTCCCCGGACAACATCTCCATCGAGCTGCTGCAGAAGGGCGGCCGCAAGGAGCCGGCCGAGCCCTGGACCTCGATGCCGAACGTCGGGAGCTGGTAGAGCGGCATGGTGCCGATTAGCTCGCCAGCGGACGCGGCGCGGGCGGCTGTCTTGGCGGAGCACCGTCGTGGCTGACCTGGAAGCGCAATTCGATCAAGCGATGTTCGAAGCCTATCGACGCGCCAAGGCTGAAGCGAAATACAACGCGACCATCTTCCTTCAGATGCTGACCGACAATGGCGGCTTGCGAACCGCCAAGACGTTGATAAATGGGGTCAAACCGTCCGACGGCTATACGGCGCTCTATATGCGCAAAAGGCTGGACCTCACGGTAGAAGCGGTCTTGACGGAAAGCGAACGCTGGCACGTGCTGTTCACAAATGAGGAACTTGCCCGCGCCAAGAGGCGGCTCGAGCAATACGAATATGTGCTCCGCTCCCAAAGGCCAACAAACTAGGACACCTCCGCCGTTCGCCGCTTGCGCCATCTGAGTGAATGACGTTCACTTGCTCCTGAACCCTCATCCTGGAGCGCCGCATGAGCCTGGACACCCTGGAACCGCCCGCCGCTGGTGAGCCGGGGCTGGATTTCGATCCAGACGCCCTGCGCGAAAAGTACCGGCATGAGCGCGACAAGCGGCTGCGCGGCGACGCCAACGAACAGTATGTCGAGGTGAAGGGCGATTTCGGCCATTACATCGACGACCCCTATGTCGATCCGGGTTTCACCCGCCCGCCGCTGAACGACGAGGTCGACGCCCTGGTCATCGGCGGCGGCTTCGGCGGGCTGATGGCGGCTGCGCGGCTGCGCGAGGCGGGGCTGGAGCGCATCCGCGTCGTCGAGAAGGGCGGCGACTTTGGCGGCACCTGGTACTGGAACCGCTATCCCGGCGCCCAGTGCGACATCGAGAGCTACATCTACCTGCCGCTCTTGGAAGAGACCGGCTACATCCCGAAGGAGAAGTACAGTTTCGCCGCCGAGATTCGCGCCCACGCCCGGCGTATCGGCGAGACCTTCGATCTCTATAGGCACGCCCTGTTCCAGACCGAGATCAAGAGCCTGCGCTGGCTGGAGGCGGAGAGGCGCTGGCTGGTCTCCACCAGCCGCGACGACGCGATCAAGGCCCGCTACGTGGTGATGTCCAACGGGCCGCTGAACCGGCCGAAACTGCCCGGCATCCCCGGCATCGAGAGCTTCAAGGGCCACAGCTTCCACACCAGCCGCTGGGACTACGCCTATACCGGCGGTGATTCGGAAGGGAACCTGACCGGCCTTTCCGACAAGCGGGTGGCGATCATCGGCACCGGCGCGACCGCCATCCAGTCGGTGCCGCACCTCGGCCGGGCGGCCAAACAGCTCTACGTCTTCCAGCGCACGCCCTCGTCGGTGGACCTGCGCGGCAACCGGCCGACCGATCCGGACTGGGCCGCCTCGCTGACTCCCGGCTGGCAAAAACGGCGCATGGAGAACTTCAACATCCTGGTCAGCGGCGGCCAGCAGGAGGAGGACCTGGTCAGCGACGGCTGGACCGACATCATTCGCAGCCTGACCTCGATCGCCGCCTTCCGCACCGGCAAGACCATCGCGCCCGAGGACATCGCCCGCGAGATGGAGCTGGCCGACTTCCGCAAGATGAACCAGATTCGCGGCCGGGTTGAGGACCTGGTCGAGGACGAGGCGACGGCCGAGGCGCTGAAGCCCTGGTATCGCCAGTTCTGCAAGCGGCCGACATTCAACGACGACTATCTGCCGGCCTTCAACCGGCCGAACGTGACGCTAGTCGATACCGGCGGCCGCGGCGTCGATCGGGTGACCGAGACCGGCCTGGTGGTGGACGGGGTCGAGTACGCGGTCGACTGCATCATCTTCGCAACCGGCTTCGAGGTCGGCACCTCCTATACCCGCCGGGCCGGGTTCGAGATCCATGGCCGCGACGGCAGGACGCTGAGCGACCACTGGGGCGGCGGCCTGAAGACCCTGCACGGCTTCATGAGCCACGGTTTCCCCAACTGCTTCCACATGGGGGTGAACCAGAGCACCCTGACGCCCAACTTCCCGCACCTCTTGGAAGAGCAGGCGCGGCATATCGCCGACGTGATCGGCGAGGCCAGTCTGCGCCAGGCCGGCGTCATCGAGCCGACCGCGGATGCGGAAGCCGGCTGGGTCCAGACCATCAGGGACAACGCCCGGGCCAACCTGGAATTCCGCATGGCCTGCACGCCAGGCTACTACAACGGCGAAGGCCGCGCCGGCGACGGGGCCGGACTGTTCGACGGCCTTTACGGGCCCGGCCCGGTTCGTTTCTTCGACCTGATCCGCGCCTGGCGCGAAGCGGGGATGGAAGGTTTGCGGATCGACTAGGCGGCCCTTGCGAGGCTAAGCCCATCGACATCGTTGAAAGGCTTCAAGGAGCCCCGCATGACCCGCGCCCTTCGCACCGTTCTGGACGGCCTGGCCTTTGGCGAGGCGCCGCGCTGGCGGGACGGGCGACTTTATTTCTCCGACATGCACGCCCACGAGGTGGTCGCCGTGACCCCGGACGGCGTGCGCGAGACCATCGTCACCTCGCCCACCGCCGTCTCCGGCCTCGGCTGGCTGCCGGACGGGCGGATGCTGGTGGTATCGATGGACGACCGCAAACTGATGCGGCTGGAGGCGGACGGGCGGCTGGTGGAGCACGCCGACCTGTCGGACATCGCCACCTTCCACCCCAACGACATGGTGGTCGACGCCAAGGGCCGGGCTTACGTCGGCAATTTCGGCTTTCCGCTCTATCCGCGCGGCGAGACCAGGCCGGCGAAGCTGGCGCGGGTCGACCCCGACGGCTCGGCGCACGAGGCTGCCGACGAGCTGATCTTCCCGAACGGGACGGTGATCACCCCGGACGGCAGGACCCTGATCGTCGGCGAGACCTTCGCCGGCCGCATGACCGCCTTCGATATCGCCCCTGACGGCGGCCTATCCAATCGCCGGGTCTGGGCGCCGCTGCCCGAGGGCGCCGTGCCCGACGGTTGCTGTCTCGACGCCGAGGACGCGATCTGGGTCGCCTCGCCGACCACCAACGACGTCATCCGCCTGCACCAGGGCGGCCAGGTCTCCGAACGCATCGACACCGGCCGCGGCGCATTTGCCTGCATGCTCGGAGGCGACGATCGCCGCACCCTCTTCATCCTCGTCTCCGACGGGTCGGACCCGGAAACGTGCGCCGCGGAGCGCACGGCCGGCATCGTCGCCTCCGAGGTGGATATCCCCGGGGTCGGGCTTCCATGATTTTCCTGTCCCGCCGGCGGCGCCGTTTTCGTTCGATCAGCTGAAGTCCCTTGGCGGGGCGCTGGTCATGTAGGAGGCGGCGATGGCGCCCAGCAGCGCGGCGACGGTGAGGCTGGCATAGAGCACCCCGTCCGCGGTGGTGTTCTGGCTGAAGGCGGTCATCACCCACGCAAGCATGATGGCCCAGGTCGCCTGGGCCATCGGCCCCGGCCGGCCGCTGAACAAGATGCCAGCGATCACCGCCAGCAAGGGGATGGCCGCCATCGACAGGTCGTAGCGCATGGCGCGCGGATTGAGGAGCACCGCGATCAGCACAAGGGCCGCGATCCGCCGCGCCCGGTCGAACCGGCCGAGCCCGAACGCGGCCGCCAGCAGCACCGCCGAGAACGCCAGCTGCGCCTCATAGGCCGCGCCGGGCTGCTGGTGCGCGCCCGGCTGGTGCGAGACCGCCCCCAGCAGGTTGTCGCCCAGCAGGCCTTCGCTGAGCGTCTGCCGGGTCAGGGCGTGCAGCCAGGCCGACATCAGTTTCGGCGCGAGCAGGGCAGGGGCGAGGTAGGTCATGGCGGCGACGCCAAGGCCGGCGATGCTGGCCGCCAGCTGACCGCCCCAAGGGCCGTCCGCGAGCAGGGGAACGATCCAGAAGGCGGCGTAGAACGGCTTGAACGCCGTCGCCAGCGCCACCGCCGCATGGAAGCCCAGCCAACGTCCGCGCGCTGCCGCTGGGATCAGCCCGGCGGCGATCAGGGCATAGAGCGGCGTGCCGTTGTTGATCACCAGGGCGGTGAAAAACCCCGACCCGTCGAAGGCAATGAAGAAGAACCCGGCGCCCAGCGCGATCCGCGCAAGCCCGGGCCCGAGGAGCAGCCGGCTAAGGATCACCGGCAGCGCTAGGACGGAGATGGCGTTGGCCGCCAGCAGCACCGAGCCAAGGTCAGCTGCAAGGCCGCTGTGCGCCGCCAGGCGGTAGAGTTCCCAGACGAACGGCGGCGCGGTGAAGATCAGGCCGTGGGCGTGGCGGGCTTGCTGGTAGGGGTCCTCGCCAGCCGCGAAGGCGTCGATCGCCGCCTGATAGACCTTGAGGTCGCGCGGGAAGAGGCTGGCCCAGTCGTGCGGCGTCAGGAAGAGATGGACGCCGACAAGCATGAGCCCGATCCCGACGATCCAGGCCGCCAGCTGCCCGAACGCCGTGCCATTCGGCTCGCTCGTCCGGTCTCGATCGACGCTCAGGAGCGGCCTCCGCGGGTTTGCACTTGGCCATATTGACCCGGCTGGCCCGTCTATGACCACAGAGGAATTGCCAACCCGGTTGTTAGGTTGCGGCTGCGATTTTCGGGATCGCGTCGATCGACGGGTGCCGCTAGGGACAGCTCATGAACTATCGGCACGCCTTCCATGCCGGCAATCACGCCGACGTGTTCAAGCACGCGGCGCTGATCCTGGTCATCGAACATCTGCTGCGGAAACCGCAGCCCTTCGCCGTGCTGGACACCCATGCCGGACTTGGCGTCTACGACCTGACCTCCGAGCTGGCTCAGAAGACTCGCGAGTACGAGCAGGGCGCCGCCAGGGTGTTCGGGGCCAACCTGGCTTCCGCCCGCACCTACCTCGATCTGCTCGCCGCGATGAACCTGGCGGCCCTCGAGACCTATCCCGGTTCGCCGGAGATCGTCCGGCGGTTGCTCCGCGACCAGGACCGGCTGATCGCCTGTGAGCTGCATCCGGCCGATTTCGAACCGCTGAAGGCCCGTTATCGCGACGACCGGCGCGTCTCGGTTCACCACCGCGACGGCTACGAGGCGATCGGCGCCTTCACGCCGCCGCCAGAGCGGCGCGGCCTGGTGTTCATCGATCCGCCCTATGAGGAGAAGGACGAGGCGCGGCGGCTGGCCGCCGTGCTCAGTGCGGGGCTTCGCAAGTGGCCGGGCGGTGTCTTTATGGCCTGGTACCCGATCAAGGATCGCCTGATCGCCGAGACCCTGTCGAACGCGGCGATCGTGGCGGCCTGGCCGAAGACCCTGCGCGCCGAGTTTCTGGCCGGCCCCGAGGACGGTCTGACCCTCGCCGGCGGCGGGATCATCGTCTGCAACGCCCCGTGGCGGCTGGACGAGAAGCTGGCCGCGCTTGGCGAGGCGCTGAACGGGCGGTTGGGAGCGGGCGGCGGACGCTGGGCGATGGACTGGCTGACCGCGCCGTGACGGCTGGCGCCAGCGTGGGCTTCAGGACCGCGCCGAGGCTTCAGCGACCACGCCGTGCTCGGTCAGCCTCAGATGGGTGAGGGTGCGCTCGTCGTGGATCATGCGCCAGGAGAGCAGCGCCTGGGCCGAGGCCAGCATGGCTCCGGCGTGGGCGGGATCGCCGGCCAGGTCGTGCATCTCGTCCGGGTCCTGAACCAAGTCGAACAGCAGCGGCGGCAGCCGCGCGAAGTGCACGTATTTGAAGCGCTCGCCGCGCAGAATGTTCATGGCGCACTGGTCCGGCGTCAGGTCATGTTCGCCGGCCGCCGCGGCTGCATCGTCGCGAAAATCGTACTCCCAGTGGGCCGCGGTGCGCCAGGCGGCCGGCGCGCCGGCGCCGATCAGGAAGGGCGCCAGGCTTGAGCCGTCGCACTGGCGCGGGATCTCGCCCCCGATGGCTTCGATGAGGGTGGGCATGATGTCGACGTTTTCGGTGAAATGCGACACGCGCCCCCCGCGGCCGCCATCGGTCCCTCGCCTCGGATCGCGGATGATCAGCGGGATATGATAGGAGCCCTCGAAATAGCCGCCTTTGCCGAGCAGCCAGTGGTCGCCCATCTGCTCGCCGTGGTCCGAGGTGAAGATGATCATCGTGCGGTCGATCAGACCCGACCGGCGAAGGAAGGCCATCAGCACGCCGATCTCGGCGTCCACGCGGCTGATCAGGCCGTAATAGACCGCCTTCAGCCGGCGCAGGCGCCGCTCATTGGCGGTGGCGCGGAATTGGCGCTGGCTCAGGCGCCAAGCCAGCCATGGATGCTGGGCCCCTTCCGCCTCGGGACTTTCGCGGCGCGCGAACGGCGATACGGCCGTCGGGTCGTAGAGGGCGTTGTAGGGCTCGGGCGCCACGAACGGCGGATGCGGGCGCAGCAGCGACAGGTGGGCGACAAACGGCCCGCTGGCCGCTTTCAGATACTCGACCAGCCGGCCCACCAGGAAGGCGGTGTCATCGACCTCGGCGGGGTAGGCCAGCGGCCGGGGGTGCGCCGCGCCGTCCTCATACTCGCGGCCGTTCGCTCGGTGGCCATAGGCCTGTCCGATGTCCGCGGGGGTCTCATAGCCCTGGGCGTTCAGCCAGTCGGTCCAGGGTTGGGGTCGGCCGTCCAGGGCGCAGACCGGCCGGATGCCGGGCAGGGGGCCTTCGTAGGTGTGGAGGCGCGGGTCGTCCGCCGCCACGCCGCGCGGATCGACGCTGGTGTCAGTGTAGCCGAACAGCACCGGGTCGTAGCCGAGGGCGGCGCTCTCCAGCGCCCAGTTGGTGTGCCGGCCATCCAGCGGAGTCCCGTTGGCGTGGGATCGGTGGTTCTGCAGGTAGAGGCCGGTATGCAGCGACGCCCGGCTGGGCCCGCAGGGCGCGGTGTTGGCGTAGTGGCGGGCAAAGAGCACGCCCTCGGCGGCGAGCGAGTCGAGATGCGGCGTGCGGACCATCGGATGGCCGGCCGCCGACAGGCAATCGCCCCGCCACTGGTCGGCGGTGATGAAGAGCACGTTCAGCGGCGGCGCGTCGATGGTCATGGCCGGCTCTTAAAGCAATCCGTATCAAAACAGATATTTATAAGGAAGTCTTGGCTCCCCGGGCGAGCGTGTACGGTCTCGCGCCGTCGCGCGGCCGGGCCCCTGTCCGACCGGTCATTTAGCGGTCGCGCACCGCCGAAAACCGCCGGACCTTCATCATCGACGTCTGGCCGCTGTTACCAGTAACGGTAGCGGCCGTGATAGTAGCCGCGGTGGCCGTAGTAGCCGCTGTGATAGTGGTAGCGGTAGTGGTGGCCGCGGTAGACGTACACGTACGCCGAGGCTGGACCCGCCGTGATGGCGACGGCCGAGAACGTACCGAGACCTATCACCAGGGCGAGGCCCGCGACGATCAATGACTTCATGGAGGTATTCCTTCTGTGACCGTTGAAAGTTCCGGACCACCGGTTCCCTTGGATTGTCTAGCGGCCGACTCCGCCGCCGCCGCTGGACGAAAGCCGAACCATCAGCGTTCGATCCCAGGACGTACCAGGGCTTTGTGTCAAGGCTACAGTGTGAACTTCCAAGCGGGCGCGGGAGAATTCGGTGAAACCCGGAGGCGCGGCCCCAATCCGCTAATCATCTCGGCCCGCGGCTTGTCGGTCATTCGCGACCGAGGCGCGACCGCGCGCCATCGCCCAGGTCCGCATGGCGGGTGATGTGAAACAGGAGCTAAAACAGATATTTAGGAGGAAGCCTTGGCTCCCCGGGCAGGACTCGAACCTGCGACAAGTCGGTTAACAGCCGACTGCTCTACCAACTGAGCTACCGAGGAATAGGCCAAAGGAGGGCGGCTATACGCCGGGGCCGGTTTTCGATCAAGCTGGGGCTGGCTGGGGAGGGTGATTGGCCCGGTGATCCATTTGCTCGTCATGAGCGCGGCGCGGCCCGCCCAAAAAAAGAGCCCGGCAGAGCGCCGGGCTCATGAAGTGGTGTGGTGGGGTGTCTTCAGGAAGACACTCGGACGGTGCGCCGGCACGGTTAACCAAAGATTAATGACCGTTAACACCTTGTCTTACAAAGGGTTATCTAGGGAATCAGCAAGACTCGGCCGACCGCCTGGCGCGACTCGATATAGGCATGGGCGGCGGCCGCCTCGGACAGCGGGAAGGTGCGGTCGATCACCACCTTCAGCTCGCCGCGCGCCGCCTCGTTGATCAGCCGTTGGATGTTGTCGTGCACCCGATCGGTGGCGATCTCGGCGCCCAGGAAAACGCCTTGCAGGGTGCGGTTGCCGCCCATCAGGCTGGCGACGTCCACCGTCATCGGCTCGCGCCCCGCCGCGCCGACCATCGACACCCGGCCGCGATAGCCAAGGCTGAGGATCGACCCCTGCAGAGTCGAGCCGCCGACCGAATCGACCACCAGGTCGACACCCTTGTTGTCGGTCAGGCGCATCACCTCCCGTGGCACCTTGTGGACGGCGTAGTTGATGCCATGATCCATGCCGAGGGCCCGCAGCCGCTCGAGCTTCTCGTCGCTGGAGGCGGTGGCGATCACCGTCGCGCCGGCGCGCTTGGCCAGCTGGATGGCCGCGGTGCCGACGCCGGAGCCGCCGGCCTGCACCAGCACGGTCTGGCCGGCCTTCAGATGGCCGAACTCGAACAGGCAGTCGTCGGCGGTGCCGAAGGCCACCGGCATGACCGAGGCCAGCTTCACGTCGAAACCATCCGGAACCACCCAGGCGCTGCGGGCCGGCACCGCGCGCAGCTCGGCATGGGAGCCGAAGGCGTTGGACGTGGCGACCTTCTGGCCGACGCGCAGATTGGTGACTTCCGAGCCAACCTCGACGATCTCGCCGGCGGCCTGGTAGCCGACGATGTGCGGCTTGGTCACCAGCGCGCCGCCCTGGCGGTTCAGGGTGTCGCCGCCCTCGATGCTCACCGCCTCGACGCGGATGACGATGCCTTTGGGATGACATTCGGGATCGGGAACGTCCTCGTACTTGAACACGCTCGGATCGCCGTTTTCGTAGTAGACCGCAGCCTTCATGGTTCCGCTCCCAATGTGGTTGGCCGACTAAGTAGCGAATTCGAACTCACTAGAACAGAGGGGCGCTGGTTCGCCGAGCCCCGAAGATCACGGCTGGTGGGGCGTCCGCTGGGCGGGGTCGTAGAAGAAGGTCTCTTCGGCGA
>DASQSO010000304.1:0-2765 GCA_035642335.1 Caulobacteraceae bacterium | reverse complement strand
CGTACCCGATCCCTACGCAGCCGAGCTTGGCGCCGAGGCCGACCATGTCTGACCCGTCGCACCCCGCCGCGCCGCAGGTTCCCCGAAGCCGCGGCCTCCGCGCCTTCTTCCGCCGCTGGCGCCGAGGCGAGACCGCGGCTGACGCGGCGGCCGGCGCCGCCCACGCGCCGCGCGCCGATGGCTCTCTCGACCTGGTCGACCAGGCTCAGGCCTTCAAGATGCTCAGCGTCGAGGACGTCATGACCCCGCGCGCCGACATCGTCGCGGTCGAGATCGCCTGTCCGTTCAACGAGCTCCTGGCCCGCTTCCTCGAAGCCGAACACACCCGCATGCCGATCTATCGCGGCAACCTGGATGACCCGGTCGGCCAGGTGCACGTGAAGGACGTCTTCAAGATGCTGGTGGACGAGGCGATCCGCCCGGCCCCGGACGAAACGGTGCTGCGGCGGCTGCGGCGCGAGGTGCTCTATGCCCCAGGTTCCATGCGCGCCGGTGACCTGATGGTGAAGATGCAGGCTAGCCGCATCCACATGGCCCTGATCATCGACGAGTTTGGGGGCACCGACGGGCTGGTGACGCTGGAGGACCTGATCGAGGCCGTGGTCGGCGAGATCGATGACGAGCACGACGAGGCGGTCCACGCCAAGGTCGTCGTGCGTCCCGGCGGCCTGATCGAGGCGGACGGCCGCGCGCCGCTGGAAGACCTGGAAGCGGCTATAGAGCGCCCGCTGGTCCCCGCCGACCTTGAGGAGGAGGATATCGACACCGTCGCCGGCCTGGTCAGCGCCCTGGCCGGGCGGGTGCCGCAGCGCGGCGAGGTGATCGCCCATCCCGACGGCTTCGATTTCGAGATCACCGACGCCGATCCGCGCCGGGTCAAGCGCGTCCGCGTGCGACCGCCGCCGGCCGCGACCGTCGCCGACGCCGATGCGCCGTCGGCGTCGAAGCCCGATGGGCAATGAGCGCTCCCTAGAAACGGCGCTGCCCCCGTTCGCTGGGTCCCGGCCATTCACCATCGTCCTGTCGCTCATGGCCGGCGCGGCGGTCGCCCTGGCATTTCCGCCCTTCGGGTTGCTGCCCGGCCTGCTCGGCTTCGCGCTTGTCATGCGTCTCTGCGGCGAGACTGACGGGCGCAAGCCGCTGCGCGCCGCCTTCTGGCGCGGCTGGCTGGCCGGGACTGCCTTCTTCCTGATCGCTACGTGGTGGGTCTACCAGGCCTTCCAGGTCGATGTGGCCGACCAGGGTTGGATGGCGCCTTTCGCGGTGGCGTTGCTGGCTTCCGGCCTCGGCCTATTCTGGGGCGCGGCGGGCCTTACCTATCGCTGGGTCGCGCCGACCGGCTGGGTGCGCGTCCTGGTCTTCGCCGGGGTGATGACAGCCTTCGAGTGGCTGCGCGGGCATTTGCTGACCGGCTTTCCCTGGGACCTGCCGGGCGAGGCCTGGCCCGCCGGGTCGCCGGTGTCACAGGCCGCGGCCCTGATGGGCGCCTATGGCCTGAGCTGGATCACGGTGGCGATCGCGTCGGCGCCGGCGCTGCTGCTCGACGCCAGAGGTCTGCGCAAGGCGATTGCGGCCTGCATCTGCGCTGGCGTCGTGCTGGCCGGCCTCTACGGCTACGGCGCGGCGCGGCTCGCCAGGACGCTGACGCCGGCCGCCGATGCGCCCGTGGTCCGAATTGTCCAGCCCGGCCTGCCTGAGGTCGCAAACTACACTGCGGCCACATACGCAGACACCGTCAGGGCGCATCTCGCCCTGACCTCACAGCCGGCCGCCCGTCGTCCGGACATCATCGTCTGGCCGGAGCGCGCCATTCCAGGCGCCTTTTCAGACTATCTGGCGCCCGGAACCTGGACCCGGGACGCGATCACCGCGGCGCTGACCCCGGGCCAGATCCTGCTCACCGGCGGCTATCGAACCCAGGCCGCCCCGCAAGGCGCCTATGCCCCGGACGGCCTGACCTATTTCAACAGCCTGTTGGCGCTCCGCAGGGACGCGACCGGCCTTGACCCCATCGCGGTCTATGACAAGTACAGGCTGGTGCCATTCGGCGAGTACCTGCCGCTGGCGCGCTGGCTGGCGCCCCTGCATGTGCAGGAACTGGTGCATGTCGGCGACGGCTTCAGCCCCGGCCCGCCGCCGCGGCCGATGGCGATCGATGGCGCGCCGCTGGCGCAGCCGCTAATCTGTTACGAGGCCCTCTATCCCGGGTTTGCCCGCAAGGGCGCGATCCGCGCCGGGCGGCGCGCGGCCTGGATCGTCAATGTCTCGGACGACGCCTGGTTCGGGGGGACTTACGGGCCTATCCAGCATCTCAACCTGGCCAGCTACCGCGCCATCGAGGAGGGCCTGCCCATCGTCCGCGCGACCCCCACCGGCGTTTCGGCGGTGATCGACGCCTATGGGCGCGTCGCGCCTGGGATGCGACTTGGCCAGGGCCAGGTCGGCGTGATCGACGCGCCGCTGCCGCCGGCGCTCGCGCCGACGCTGTACGACCGTCTTGGAACGACCATCCTTGTCCTGATGATGCTGCTCTCGGCCACGGCGACCGGATTGACCCGGTTTCAACGCGCGCAGAGCGCGAAAAAGTAGTGACAGCAGCCAAATCCTATCGCAAACCCTGGCCCGCTGGGGGACAGGCTGCATCATTTGCGAATGAGAGTAGAGTTGTAATGCCAGTTCAGTCGGATTCCGCTCGCTCCCCCAACCCCATCGACATCCACGTCGGCCTACAGGTGAGGCTTCGTCGCAAGGCGTTGAAGGTCAGC
>DASQSO010000303.1:0-3001 GCA_035642335.1 Caulobacteraceae bacterium | reverse complement strand
CGCGCCGACGCCGACCGTGCCCTTGGCGCCGGCCTGCCGTTCGGCCTCGACCACCAGGTCGCGCACAGCGGCGCGGGCGGTGTGGTAGTCTCCGGGATTGGGTGCGCGGACCCGGGCCTGGAAACGGCCATCGGCGTCCAGGGCGGCGGCCTCGATCTTGGCGCCGCCAAAGTCCACGCCGATCCGGATCATTCGCCGGTCATCATTCGGGGGTGAGGCCCAACACGAGCGCGATCTCCAGCCGCAAGGCCACCCAGTCGTCTATGCGCGGGTGCCGGTCGGGCGCGGTGGGCGCCAGGCCCCTCAGGCGCGGATCGGCCACCATCTGAAAGCGGTGCACCGTCGGCGCCTCACTGGCCACGGATTCCAGGTTGCCCAGCAGATCGTCGACGAAGGCCACCGGACGCTCGGTGCGGGCGGCCAGGGCGGCCACCGCGCGGCCTTTCGGGCCGCTGTTGATCAGCAGCGGATAGTCCATGCCGTTACGCGTCATCCATTGGGTTCGCGGTTCGCGGGCGTGGTCAGGGGCATTGGTCAGGGCGACGATCCCGGCGCCTTTCGACAACTCGGCCAATGCGTCGACCGCGCCGGGCGCCGGCTCCATGTCGCCGCAAGCGAATCGAAAGAAGTCATCGAACAAGGCCTGACCGGCCTCCAGGTCCAGATGTTCGTCGGCTTCAGGCGCGAAAATGTTCTGGAACAGCGCGAACCGGTCCATCCTCAGTTCGTAGCCACGGGTGACCAGGAAGCGGCCAAACCCGTGTATGAAAAGGCCTAGCACCTCGTCGACGTCGACGATGAGCAGGGGTCTGCCCCGATCGATTTCGACCTGATTGGGTTCGATGACGGCGTCCAAGGCGGCCTCTGCAGTCAACGCGGGCTTAAGGATATCGTGTGATTGCTGGACCAATAATCGCGTGCAGGACCCTTATGTCCACTGTGGGCGCGCTGGAATCGGGGCTCGAATGCCGAAGAAAGTCCTGATCGTCGAGGATAACGAGCTTAACATGAAGCTCTTTCACGACCTCTTGGACGCCCAGGGCTACGAAACCCTGGAGACGCGCGAGGGTCTGCAAGCCCTGGCGCTCGCTCGTCAGCATCGGCCTGACCTGATTCTGATGGATATCCAACTTCCCGAGATTTCGGGCCTGGAAGTGACCAAGTGGCTGAAAGAGGACGACGAGCTGTCGCACATCCCAGTGGTCGCGGTTACAGCCTTCGCCATGAAGGGCGACGAGGAGCGCATCCGTGAAGGCGGTTGCGAGGCCTATATCTCCAAGCCGATCTCGGTGGCGCATTTCCTTGACACCATCAAGCGTTTCATCGGCGGCGAGCCATGACCGCCCGCATCCTGGTCGTCGACGACATCGAAGCCAACGTCCGGCTGCTCGAGGCCAAGCTGACGGCCGAGTACTACGACGTGATCAGCGCCTCGGACGGCCCGACCACCCTGGCGCTGGCGGCGGAAGAGCAGCCGGATATCGTGCTGCTGGACGTGATGATGCACGGCATGGACGGGTTCGAGGTCTGCCGCCGGCTGAAGGACGATCCGCTCACCCGGCACATTCCCGTCGTGCTGGTCACGGCCCTCGATGGCCGCTCCGACCGCATCGCCGGCCTCGAGGCCGGCGCCGACGAGTTCTTGAACAAGCCGATCGACGACGTCATGCTGTTCTCGCGCGTGCGCAGCCTGACGCGGCTGAAGGCGGTGATCGACGAACTGCGCCAGCGCGAGGCCTCCGGCCGCCGCATGGGTGTCATCGCCGGGGCGGCCTCGCGCCTGGCCAGCGCCGGCGGCCGCATCGTCGTCTGCGACGACAACAGCCGTCAGGCCCAGCGCATCGCCTCGGAACTGGCCATCGAGCACCGGCCGGTGATCGAGCTGGACCCGGAAAAGGCCCACCTGTCGGCGCGCGGGTCTATCGACCTTCTGATTATCAACGCCAACGCCAAGGGTTTCGACGGGCTGCGGCTGGCCGCGCAAATCCGCTCGGACGAGGCCACGCGCCACGTGCCGATCCTGGTGGTGATCGACCCCGACGATCGCGGCCGGATGGTCAAGGCGCTGGAGATCGGCGTCAACGACGTCCTGCCGCGCCCGATGGACCCACAGGAACTGGCCGCTCGCGTCCGCACCCAGATCAAGCGCAAGCGCTACACCGACTTCCTGCGCAAGAACCTCGACCATTCGCTGGAGCTGGCGGTGACCGACCAGCTGACCGGCCTGCACAACCGCCGCTACATGGTCGGCCAACTGGGCGCCCTGGCGGCGCGGGCGGCGCGCGGCGGCGATCCGGTCGGGGCGTTGCTGATCGACATCGACCACTTCAAGAAGATCAACGACAGTTTCGGCCATGACGTCGGTGACGAGGTGCTGCGCGAGTTCGCCGTGCGGCTGGCGTCCAATGTGCGGGCCATCGACCTGCCGTGCCGCTACGGCGGCGAGGAGTTCGTGGTCATCATGCCCGATACGTCGCTGGCCGCCGGCGAGCGTATCGCCGAGCGCATCCGGCTGCACGTGGCCGGCTCGCCCTTCCGCGTCGACGGCGGCAAGGAACTGCTCAGCGTCACCATCTCCATCGGCGTCGCCGCCACCCTCGGCGAGCGCGACACCCCCGAGGCGCTCCTGAAACGGGCCGACGCGGCCGTCTACGAAGCCAAGGCCGCCGGCCGCAACAAGGTCATCGCCAAGGCGGCGTGAGGCCTAACCGCGATAGAAGGTCTCCACCAGCGCCATGCGCACACGGTCCAATGCGTTCGGCGCCACTGTGTGGAACATGGCCGGATGCATGACGAAGACGTCGCCAGGCTCGCCGGTCATTTCCTCGACCCGGACCGGAAACCCGCGCATCTCGCCCCAGGTCTGCATGAACCGGGCGACGCGGTCGTCACCGCTGGGCCGTAGCAGGTCAGCGAGCCATGGCTCCTCGGCCCTCAGCAGCCTGCGCATGTCCGCCGACCTCAGCCTCTCGCCAGGCCCGGCCTGACGGGCCCGATCGAT
>DASQSO010000302.1:0-2955 GCA_035642335.1 Caulobacteraceae bacterium | reverse complement strand
GCCCAATCCGTCGCCGACCGCATCGAGGTGGTGGCCCTGCGCACCGTCGGCGAACACATCAGTTTCGGCTCCGGCTATGGCGCCACCGAGACCGGGCCGACCATCAGCAACGTCCATTGGGAGAACCTGACCACCGGCCTGATCGGCATGCCGCTGCCCGGCACGAGCATCAAGCTGGCGCCCCAGGACGGCCGGTTCGAGATCCGGGTCAAGGCGCCTCAGGTGTCGCCTGGCTATCATGACGCGCGCCGGCCAGAGGGAGGCCATGGGGGCGACATCGTACCAGGCTCGCTAGACGAGGAAGGCTATTACCGTTTGGGCGACGCCGCCCGGATGGTCGATCCGGCGCGGCCCGAGCTCGGGCTCGCCTTCGACGGCCGACTGGTGGAGAACTTCAAGCTTGCCACCGGCGCCTTCGTCAACGCCGGCGCGCTCAGGCTGGCGGCGCTGTCGGCGATGGGCGGCGCGGCGCTGGACGCGGTGGTCTGCGGCGAGGGCCGCGCCGGCGTCGGGCTGATGCTGTTCGTCGATCCGAACCGGCGCGAACGGCTGGGCGAAGCGGCGCTCCGGGCGGAGATCGAGGCCGGCCTTCGCCGCATGGGCGCAGACGCCAAGGGCCTCGGCGGCAAGATCGCCCGCGCCATGATCCTGCCCGGCGCCCCCGACGCCCACAGCGGCGAGATCACCGACAAGGGCTACCTCAACCAGGGCCTGGCCCGTTCACGCCGCCCCGCGGAACTGGAGCGCCTGTTCGCCGAACCGCCGGAGGCGGATATTCTGGTGTTCGGATAGGTGGTCGAGACGCGGTGACGCCTTTGAGCAGGCGCTAGTTCCAGGGCTTCGGCGTCGCGTTTGACCGCCGCGCGGTCCACCTCGCTCGTCAGCGACAGCCTTGGCAGGCCCGCGACGCGGTCGGTCTCCGAGCGATATTTGTCAATGTCGATCCCGTCCCAGTTCATGCGCGCCGTCGGGGACGAAGGATGCAATAATGTTCGGTCTTGACAAGACCGTGGCTTCCGCGCGGCCTTCCTTGAAACGCCCGAGTGCGCGCCAATCTGAAGGCGAAGGATGGGGGCATGATCTGGCTGAACGTCAATGGGCAGCGCAAGTCCGTCGATGTCGCGCCCGACACGCCGCTTTTGTGGGTGCTGAGGGACGTTCTCCAGCTCACTGGCACCAAGTTCGGCTGCGGCATCGCCCAGTGCGGCGCCTGCACGGTGCACCTGGACGGCAAGCCGGTCCGCTCCTGCATGCTGCCGGTCGGCGGCATCGGCGACAAGGCGATCACCACGATCGAGGCGGTCGGCCAGACGCCCAACGGCGCCAAGGTGCAGAAGGCCTGGCTCGACCTGGAAGTGATCCAGTGCGGCTACTGCCAGTCTGGCCAGATCATGTCGGCCACGGCCCTGCTCAACACCATCCCTGAGCCCGACGACGCCGACATCGACGCGGCCATGTCCGGGAACATCTGCCGCTGCGGCACCTATGTCCGCATTCGCCAGGCGATCAAGAACGCCGCGGCGGGGGTCTGACGGCCATGCGCGAAACCAACGCCCCGCGCGTCCCGACCGCCTCCGAGAGCGCCCAGCCGCACCCCTCGCGGCGCGCACTGCTGGCCGCGGCCGGCGGAGCGGCCTTCGTCGTCGGCTTTCACGTGCCGCGGGCCGGGGGAAGCCAGGCCGCCGAGAGCGGCGAATTCGCGCCCAACGCCTTTATCAGGATCGACCGCCAGGGCGACATCACCCTGATCATGCCGCAGGTGGAGATGGGACAGGGAACCTACACCTCCATCCCGATGATCCTGGCCGAGGAGCTGGACGCCGCCTGGGGCAGCGTGAAGCTGGAACACGCGCCGCCGAACGAGAAGCTCTACGCCAACCCCTTGCTCGGCATGCAGGCGACCGGCAACTCCAACTCGATCCGCGCCTTCTGGACCCCGTTGCGCAAGGCCGGCGCCGGCGCCCGCGCGGTGCTGGTCGAGGCCGCCGCCAACGGCTGGGGGGTTCAGCCTGCGGACTGCCGGACGGCGGACAGCCAGGTCATTCACCAGGCCAGCGGCCGCAAGATCGCCTATGGCGATCTGGTCGCCCGCGCCGCGGCCCTACCCGTCCCGGCCGACCCGCCGCTGAAGGACCCGAAGGATTTCAAGCTGATCGGCCAGCCGCTGCACCGGCTGGACACGCCGGACAAGACTAACGGCAAGGTGGTCTATGGCATCGACGCCCTGCCGCCGGGCGTGAAGTTCGCCACCATCGCCGCCAGCCCGGTGCTGGGTGGCAAGGTCGCCAAGGTCGATGATGCGATCGCCAAGACCATCCCGGGCGTGCGCCAGATCGTGGTGCTCGACAATCTGGTCGCCGTCGTCGGCGACCACATGTGGGCGGCCAAGAGCGGCCTCGATGCGCTCGACATCACCTGGGACGACGGCGTCAACGGCGCGGTCACGACCGACGAGATCTGGTCGCGGCTGCGCAAGGCTAGCGAACGGGACGGCGCGGTGGCCAAGAACCTCGGCGACGCGCGCCAGGCCCTGAGCGATGGCGACGTCTTCACCGCCGCCTATGAGGAGCCGCTTCTGGCGCATGCCTGCATGGAGCCCATGAACTGCACGGTCCATGTGACGCCCGGGGCGGCGGAGTGCTGGACCGGCACCCAGGTGATCGTGCGGGTGCAACAGGCGGTGGCGGCCGGGGCCGGCGTGCCGGTCGAGAAGGTGACGGTCAACAACCACCTGATCGGCGGCGGCTTCGGCCGCCGGCTCGAGCCCGACATGGCCTTCAGCGCCGCGCGCATCGCCGCCCATGTCGATGGACCGGTCAAGGTGGTGTGGACCCGCGAGGAAGACATCCGCCACGACATCTATCGCCCGGCCTATCACGACATCCTCTCGGCCAAGCTCTCCGGCGACAGGATCGTCGGCTGGAAGCACAAGGTGACCGGCTCGGCGGTGATGGC
>DASQSO010000301.1:0-3437 GCA_035642335.1 Caulobacteraceae bacterium | reverse complement strand
CTGGACGAGGCGCGCACGGGCCTGGCTGACGGCGGCGACGCGCTGAGCGGCCCGGCGCGCGGGTTCATGTACGCAGGCGCCCGCAACCTTCTGACGACGGAATGGAAGGTCGACGCCGCCAGCTTGGCTACGCCATCAGGGCCGTCCGGCGCCGGATCGGCGATATCCACGTCCATGATCACCGCGCGCGGAGATTCGTCCGGCGGCGCGGTGCGGATGAAATCCAGCAGATCGGCCAGCAGCTTGCGCGGCGTGGTCTGCAACGGCGTTGCGAAGCTTCCAGCCCCAGGTCCAAGCTGGCTGAGCGTGCGGTCATCGATGTCCATGAACAGCACCGGATCGGCGGTTCCGCGGATAAGGTCGCCGCGCAGCTTGAACGCCATCTCTATCATCTGCCGGTCCGGCGCGCCCAGGAACGACTCTTCGACGGCCGGGATGTGCACCAGCAGCAGCACGATCAGGCCAGCCGTGAACGAAAGGATCGCCCGCCGGCGCTCGGCCATCAGCTGAGCCAGGCTGAAGCCCCTGCTCTTTGGAGCCGGGTGCGGAGGAGGGTCTTCGGTCACGCTCCGCTAGCCTGGCGGCTGACTCGCCGGCGGCGACAATGCCCAGGCGCCGTTCTCAACGCGCCGGGCCGCGGATCATAGGCTGCCGCCGCCATCGCCCACCAGGACGAAGGCGGCCCAGTAGAAGGGGTGCGCCGTCTCGGGCAGGTCGAAGATCTGCCGCTGGGCCGCCGCCAGCGCCCCGCCAAGCCCGGCGTTCGGCTTGGTCGCGCCCGCGAGGAAGCTGTTGATCTCGGCGCTGGAGGTGGCGGCGTCGACCTTCCATTCCGTCGCCAGCACGTTGCGGGCGCCGGCATAGATGAACCCGCGCGCCAGGCCGCTCAGCGCGTCGCCGCCGTCAGCCAAGCCCGTGCGCGCCTCGTCCAGCCTGCCGCCCCCGGCGGTGTCGCAGGCCGAGAGCACGACGACCCGCGCCTTCAGCTGGGTGTCGAACAGCTGCGAGGCCTCGATGAGCCCATCGCCCTCGGGGCCGATCGAGGTCAGCAGCGCCGGTTCGGTGAAACAGTTGGACACGCCGAGGACGCCGTGGGTCGCCAGCATGATGATATCGGCGTTGGCGGTGTCCGGGCCATGCACGAAGTCGGTGTCGGTGAAGCTTTGGCCAAGGACCAGCCGCGCGCCCGGGAACTTGGCGGCGACGCCGCGGGCTTCGTCGGCGGTCTCCGGCAGCGGGCCGAGCAGTTGCAGGGCGTGCTGGACCTGCAGCCGGCAGGCGTCCGACAGGCCCCGCTCCTTGGCCAGACGCGTGGCGACCTCGGCCGGGCTGGGAACATAGTCGCCATAGACCGCCGCGTGCAGCTGCGCCGGCGGCGCCGAATCCGCCTTGCGCAGGCGGATGAAAGAGGCCGGGCCGAGCGTATTGATCACCGCCACGTGCCGGGCCAGCCAGTCGACCCCGGTATAGTCCTGGTCGTTCTTGATCTTGTCGAGATGCGCCGCGTCCGGCGGGGTCACCACCAGGGCGGCGAAGGGGATGGAGGCGAGCGAGCCGCTCACGTCCAGGTCCAGGGTGTCGACATTGGCAAGGCGGTCCTGGATCGGCGCGATCAGGGCCGTGTAGAGCGCCTCGCCGGCCTCGAGATCGTAGTCGGGCAGCCGGCGGCCATGCAGATGGGTGCTGCGCCGGATGCGGTCGGCCAGGGCGTCGACCTGCGGGCTGGTCAGGGGCGAGCGGAAGGGGTGAACGCCGGCCTTGTCGACCAGGACGGCGAAACCGCCCTGGTCGGCCACGACGATGCGCAAATAGGCCTCATGGTCGGTGAGCGCCGCCTGCAGGTCGCTGGCCGACGCCTGCGGATTGAGCAGCTCGAGATAGGCCGGCGCCTTGTCGCGCAGGGCGGCCTCGGCGGCGGCGAAACGGGCGCCGGTGTCGTGCACCGCCGCATCGGCCGCGGCCTTCTGGTCACCCGGCGTGTTGGAGTCGCCGGCCAGCTGCTGCTGGCGGGCCAGGGCGGCGCGATAGGCCCGCTCGGCGTCCTGATAGACCCGCGCCTGGTCGCCGGCCTGTTTCAGCACCAGTCGGGCGGCCAGCTGCGCCGTCGTGCGCGCCGCGGCGCCGTCCCAGACCAGCGACAGCGTCTGGAAATATTCCGCCGCCAGCGCCGTGTCGCTGGTGCGCCGCCACTCGCTCTCCAGCAGGGACAGGTGCGGCGCGGCGATGTCGGGGGGAAGCCCCGGCGATTCCAGCTGCCTGGCATAGATGGCCAGGGCCTGGCGGCCGCTGGCCAGGGCCTCGGTGGCGCGTCCCTCGCCGGCCTGAGCGCCCTCCAGGGTGAGCCAGAGGTGGGCCTCGGCGCGGCTGCCGGGCGCGGCGGCGGCCATGATGGTCAGACCCGACCGCGCGGCCGCCTCGGCTCCGGCATAGTCGTGGCCGGCGAGACGTGAATCGGCCAGTTCGTTGGTGATGTCGCCCACCAGCCAACCCGGCGGGCTGTTCACCTGCTGCAATTGGGCGGAGGCCAGGACCAGGAAGCTCGCCCCGTCGCCGTGGCCAAGGCCGCGCGCGGCGATGGCTTGGATGTAATAGCCCTGGGCCGTCAGGATCGCGGCGCGGTCGGCCGAAGGCGCGGCCTCGTTGAGCGAGACCAGCAGGCTGCGCTGGCCGGCGCTGATATTGCTCGCTTCCACATTGCCGACGTCGCTGGCGGTGATGCGGGCGGCGCCCTGGGCCTCGCCAGTCCTGGCCAGCTGCGCGCGCGCCTGGTTGGCCTGCCGCGCCAGCTGCATGGCGGTGGCGTAGTGGTGCTGGTTCAGCTCGTTGACGGCGCGATAGTTGAGGATCTTGGTCGCCAGCACGGCGTCGTGGGCGTCGCGCGCGCCCGCCTCCGCCTCCGCGAACTGAGCCGAGGCCTGCTCGAAACGGCGGGCGTTCGACATGTTGAGGCCGATCTCGGCGATGATCTCGGCGGCGCCGTCCGTATCGTCCGGAGCCACCTGGTTGTGGGTCCGCAGCAACTCCTCGAAGTCGCGCTCGGCGGTCTCGAAGCTCCAGATCGCATTGTATTCATAGGCGCGGCGCAGCAGCAGCTCGTAGTTGGCGGTGGCGGCCTGGCCCGGAGGCCCGGCGGGGAACACCGCCTGGATTTCGGGCAGGCCCGGCGTCTCGGCCCCGCCGCCGCCGGCGGCGATGGCGGTGGCCCGCTCGGCGCCGCCCAGCACCCGCGCGGCGTTCACCAACGGCGCCCAGTCGGACGGGAAGACGTCGCCGATGATCACCGCCTGGCCGCGTCGGGCGACCATGACATAGCGCCTGGGGCCATTCTGGTCGGTGCGCGCGCAGGCGATCTGCTTCAGGTCGCTGAAGTCCGTGCTCTGCAAGGGCGTGGCGTCGCCCTGGCAGAGGCCGGCGATCGCGCCTTGCGCCGCCCCGGC
>DASQSO010000300.1:0-6021 GCA_035642335.1 Caulobacteraceae bacterium | reverse complement strand
TCGCCGAACCGCTGGTTCCAGTGATCGAACAGCGCAACCGGGCTGGCGGAATCTCGCCAGGGCAGGGCGGCGAAGAACGCCTCGGCCTGGACGAGGGTCCCGAAGTCGTCGCAGGCGATCAGCGTCCCGTGGATGGCCTCGGGCGGCAATGGATGCAGCCAGTCGGCGAAGTCCTCGGCGAAAAACATGGCATAGCGCCGCAGCCCGGCGGCGCGGTCGGCCAGGGTATCGTCGAGATCGAACAGGACGGCGGCGGGCGGCATGGCCCCAGTCTAGCGGATTGACGCCGGTCCGCTGAAGGTCTGCTTGCTGAGCGGCCTTGAACGTCGAAACGCGACCTGTTGCGGACTCATCTACTTTTTTATCCAGAGGCTATAGGTTGGTATCCGCTCTTAGCCAATTCACCGCGTGGTCCAATCGTCGGAATTGCTCTTGCCGCAGCCCTCCATACCGCCGCGCCGGAAGCGCCATGCAGAGGCGCTAGATCACCCTCGCTGGCGCAATTGCATCTGGTTTGCGGTGAGTCCTACTCTTACGCGCGGACCGATATGCTGCGAAAACGATACCCACAAGGACCGCCGCTACCTGCCGCTGCGGGACGACATCGCCTCGGTGACCTACTGGCGCCAGACCCTGCCGACCGCGCCGTTCCCGGCCCTGCCGGACCGCGACTATCTGGAAGTGATCTAGCCATGGCCAGCCTCGCCGAGCTTCGCGTCGACTATATCGACCGGCCGCTGGGTCTGGAGAACCACAGGCCACGCTTTTCCTGGACCATCGAGGGCGAGGGCCGCGGCCTGCGCCAGGCGGCCTGGCGGGTGCAGGTCGCCGCCGACGAAGCCGCCCTCGGCCCCGGGCCCTGGCTCAGGGACAGCGGGCGCGTGGCGTCGTCGCGCAGCCTCGACGTGGTCTATGACGGCCCGGAACCGGCGGCCCGGCAGCGGCTGTTCTGGCGGATCAGCGCCTGGCTGGACGCGGGCGCCGAGCCCATCGTCAGCGCCGCCTCCTGGTGGGAGATGGGCCTGCTGAGCAGCGACGACTGGTCGGCGCGCTGGATCGCCGCGCCCTTGCCCGAGGGCGACGACGGCAAGACGCCGCTGCCGGCGGTCCTGACGCGGCGGCGTTTCGACAGCCCGGGGACGGTGATCGCCGCGCGGCTCTATGTCACCGCCCTCGGCGCCTATGAGATCAGCCTGAACGGCGCGCGGGTCGGGAACGCGCACCTGGCGCCGGAATCCACCGACTTCCGCCGCCGCGGCCTCTATCAGGTCCACGACGTCACCGGCATGATCCGGCCGGGCGACAATGTGATCGCCGGCCTGCTCGGCGACGGCTGGTACGCCAGCGCCTTCGCCTGGAAGAACGAGCGCGGCGTCTTCGGCCCGCCGCCGAACCGGCTGCGCGCCCAGCTCGAACTCACCTATTCGGACGGCCGGCGCGAGACGGTCTCCACTGATAAGGCCTGGCGCACCTCGCCCTCGGCGATTGTCAGCTCGGAGATCTATGACGGCGAGGTCTATGACGCCCGCCGCGAACAGCCGGGCTGGGCGGATGTCGGCTTCGACGACGGCGGCTGGACGCCGGTCGTGCTGCCGGAGACCCTCGACCTGCCGCTGATCGCCCAGGTCTCGCCGCCGATCCGCGCCACCGAGGACCTGACCGCGGTTTCCGTCGCCGAGACCGATCCCGGCGTCTTCGTCTACGATTTCGGCCAGAACTTCGCCGGCTGGGCGAGGCTGCACGCCGAAGGCCCCGCCGGGACGACGATCCGGTTGCGCTTCGCCGAGATCCTTGGCGAAGACGGCCGGATCAGCGTCGAGAACCTGCGCGGCGCCAAGGCCATCGACACCTTCATCCTGGCTGGGCGTGGGCCGGAGACCTTCGAGCCGCACTTCACCTATCACGGCTTCCGCTATGTCGAGGTCACCGGCTATCTCGGCGCGCCGACGCGGGAGTCGCTGGAGGGCGTCGTGGCGCACAGCGATTGCGCCCTGACCGGCGGGCTTATCATCGCCAATCCGATGCTGGATCAGGTCTGGCGCAACAGCGTCTGGAGCCAGCGCTCCAACCTGTTCGGCGTGCCCACGGACTGTCCGCAGCGCGACGAGCGGCTGGGCTGGATGGGCGACGCCCAGGTGTTCTGGGACGCCGCCTCCTACACCATGGACGTCGACGCCTTCACCCGCCGCTTCATGGGCGACGTGCGCGTAGCCCAGCGGCGCACCGGCGGCTTCCCGGACGTGACGCCGTACGAGCTGCGCTGGGACGGCTCGCCCGGCTGGGGCGACGCCGGGGTCATCCTGCCCTGGACCCTCTATCGCAAGTACGGCGACACCGGGGTGATCGACGAGAACTGGGAGGCCATGGAACGGTGGCTGGCCTGGATCGCCGCCAACAATCCCGACTTCATCTGGCGCAACAAACGCGGCATGGACTATGGCGACTGGCTGGCCGTCGATGCGGTCAAGCCGGGCGATCCGACTACGCCGAAGGACCTCGTCGGCACGGCCTTCTGGGCCTATGACGCGGCGCTGATGGCCGAGATGGCGGCGGCCACCGGCCGCACCGAAGAGGCCGAAACCTACCGCCAACTGCGCGCGACCCTCGGCAAGGCTTTTGAGGCTGAGTTCGTCCGGCCAGATGGCGGCATCGGCAACGACAGCCAGACCAGCCACGTGCTGGCGCTCCGTTTCGGCCTGGTCCCCGAAGCCCTGCGCGCCGCCTCGATGCAGCGGTTGACGGCGGATATCGCGGCCCGCGGCGGCAAGCTCTCCACCGGCTTCCTCGGCACGCCTTATATCCTCGACGCCCTGGCCGACAACGGCCGCGAGGACGTCGCCGTCGGCCTCTTGCTACAGACCGAGTTCCCCTCCTGGGGCTACATGGTCTCGAAAGGCGCCACCTCGATGTGGGAGCGCTGGAACGGCGACACCGGCGACGTGTCGATGAACTCGTTCAACCACTACGCCTATGGCGCGGTCACCGGTTTCCTCTACCGCCGGCTGGCGGGCATCGCGCCGGGCGCGCCGGGCTTCGAGACCGTGGTCGTGCGGCCGCTGGACGATCCGCGCATCACCAGAGGCGGCGGCCGCTACCAATCGGCCAAGGGCCTGATCTCGACCTCCTGGCGCCGCGACAGCGAAGGCCGCTTCGGCCTGGACGTGACCCTGCCGCCGAACGTGAGCGGGCAGGTGCGCCTGCCAATCCGCGACGGTCAGACCCTGTACGAAGGCGAGGCGCCGTTCGAAGGCGTCCTGACCCACGACGACGGCCACGTCGAAGCCGAGATCGGCTCGGGCGACTGGCGGTTCGAGCTGCGGTAGGGCCACAGGCCACCACCCCCAAACTCGTCATGGCCCGACATGTTCGGGCCACCCATGATTACCGTCTTGAAATCGAGTCTATGGGGCCCCGCATTCCGCCTTCGACTCCAGCTGGGGGTTGACGGGCTTTAATGACGTAGAGCCCGCTAGGCCGCCCGCTTCCGTTCCGCGTCTGCGTGAGTCTCGCTGGCCCAGAGGTGGAGGGCGGCATAGGCGCGCCAGGGACGCCAGCGCTCGGCGCGGGCGAGCAGCTCGGCGGGCGTCGGGCGGCGGCCGGTCTCGTCGGCCAGGGCGCGCATCAGGCCGATGTCGGCGGCGGGAAAGGCGTCCGGCTCGCGCAGTTCGCGCATGGCTATGTACTGGGCGGTCCATTCGCCGATGCCGGTCAGGCCGCGCAGCTGGGCGATGGCCGCCTCCAGGCCACGGCTGGGGCTGAAGATGCCGGGGTCGGCGGCGACCGCGGCGGCCAGCGAGCTCAGCGCCGCGGCCCGGCTTCGCGGCATGCCGAGGGCGGCGATGTCGGCGCCGGCCAGGGACTCCGGGGTCGGAAAGGTGTGGGTCAGGCCGTCCATGGGCGCCGGCAGCGGTTGGCCAAACGCCCTGACCAGCTTTTCGGCCAGGTTGGTGGCGGCGGTTACGGTGATCTGCTGTCCGAGGATGGCGCGTACGGCCAGCTCGAACCCGTCCCAGGCGCCCGGCACGCGCAGGCCCGGCCGCGAGGCCACCAGGGGGGCCAGCGCCGGGTCCTGGCCAAGGTGCGCGGCGATGGCGAGCGGATCGGCGGCCAGGTCGAACACCCGCCGCACCCGGGCGATGATCGAAGGCAAGAGGCTGAGCCTGCCGAACTGGACGCTGACCTTCAGCCGGTCGCGGTCGGCGGGCTCGACCCGGATCAGCCCCTGTTCGCCGCCGAGGGCGATCGTGCGGACATAGGCGCCTCCTTCCACGCGCTCGACGCCGGGGATGGCGCGCAGCTTGAGGAAATCTAGGATGCCGTCCCAGTCGTAAGGCGGGCGATAGGCCAGGTGCAGCGACACCGCCGCGGCCTCGTTCGCCGGCGCGTGGGAGCGCCGCAGCGAGGCCGGCGGGCGGCCAAACAGGCGCTGGAAGGTCTCGTTGAACCGCCGCACGCTGCCGAAGCCGGAGGCCAGCGCCACCTGGGTCATCGGCAGGCTGGTCTCGTGGATAAGCTGCTTGGCCAGGTGGATGCGGCGGTTCTGCGCCACGGCGATGGGCGAGGCGCCCAGCCGGCGCTGGAAGAGGCGCCTGAGCTGCCGCTCGCCGACCCCCAGCCGCTCGGCCAGGGCGTCGACCCCGGCCTCGTCCAGCGCGCCGTTCTCGATCAGGCTAAGGGCGCGGGAGACGGTGCTGGACGCGCCGCGCCAGGCGCCGGAGTCCGGCGAGGTCTCCGGCCGGCAGCGCAGGCAGGGCCTGAACCCGGCGGCTTGCGCGGCGGCGGCCGAGGCGAAAAACCGCACATTCTCCCGTTTCGGCGTCCGTGCCGGGCAGATCGGCCGGCAATAGATTCCGGTCGTCTTGACCCCGACGAACAGCCGTCCGTCGAAGCGCGCGTCGCGGGTCAAAAGCGCGCGGTAGCAGGCGTCCTGATCCATATCCATGGCGGGCATGATCGCGCCGAGGCGACCTTAAGTCTCGCGGTTTTCGGACGCGATCGCCGGGGCGGTTTCCAGGTTCCCCTAGGGCACGGTTCCGGAAGGCCCTTGCGAGGGGTATAGGGGAGCAACCTTAAATCCCGACAGGCCTCCCGCCGCCTCGAAAAGGAACGCCCGAAAATGACCGAAGCCCTCATCATCGACGCCTGCCGCACGCCGCGCGGCATCGGCAAGGTTGGCAAAGGCGCCCTCGCCGACATCCACCCGCAACAGCTGGCCGCGTCGGTGCTGTCAGCCCTGGCCGAACGCAACGGCCTCGCCACCGGCGATGTCGACGACATCATCTGGGGCACCTCCAGCCAGCGCGGCAAGCAGGGCGGCGACCTCGGCCGGATGGCGGCGCTCGACGCCGGCTACGACACCAAGGCCAGCGGCGTGACCCTCGATCGCTATTGCGGCTCGGGCATCACCGCGGTGAACCTCGGCGCGGCCATGGTCATGTCGGGCATGGAAGACCTGGTCATCTCCGGCGGCACCGAGATGATGTCCTACACCTCGTCGTCTTCGGCCGGGAACGCCGACCGCTCGGCCGGCCCGATGCTGATGGATTCGGGCAACCTGCGCCTGCGCGCCAAGCATCCGCAGTCGCACCAGGGCGTCTGCGCCGACGCCATCGCCACCCTGGAAGGCATCGATCGCCAGGCGGTCGACGAGCTCGCCCTGGTCAGCCAGCAGCGCGCCGACGCCGCCATCCGCGGCGGACATTTCAAGAAGAGCCTGGTGGCTGTCTACAAGGAAGACGGCAGCCTGGCGCTGGACCACGAAGAGTTCCCGCGCCCGCAGACCACCATGGAGGGCCTCAGCGCGCTGAAGCCGGCCTTCGAGGCCATGGCCGAGTTCGCCCTCGACGACAAGGGCACCACCTTCGCCGGCCTGATCCGCCAGGTCTATCCGGACCTTAAGTTCAACCACGTGCACCACGCCGGCAATTCCTCTGGCGTGGTCGACGGCGCCGCGGCGGTGCTGATGGCCTCGCCGGCTTATGCCGAGAAGCACGGCCTGAAGCCGCGCGCCCGCATCGTGGC
>DASQSO010000299.1:0-5931 GCA_035642335.1 Caulobacteraceae bacterium | reverse complement strand
GTCCGAGCTGAAACCCCCGGCCCTCGATCCGATCGGCGCCCTGGTAGCGCCCCCAGCCGCGAGCGGCGACCAATGAGCCCCGCCGATATCCCGCTGCATCGCTTTCCGCCTGGCTGGCGCTGGGTCACCGAGCCGTTCTGGCGCGTCGAACGCGCCTTCCGCCAAGCCAAGGCGGAGGATCGCGCCGAGGACGATACGCGCCTGCGCATCTTCTTCGTGCTGGCCCTGTTCACCGCCGCCTTCCTGACCCTGGCGGGCGGCGCGACCCGCTCGGCCCTATTCTCCGACAACGATCGCGGCGGGGCCGAGGGCGCGCCGCCGGGCGCCCGCGCCGAGCTCACCGACCGCAACGGCCAGCTGCTGGCCGTCGACCTGCCCCACTTCGGCCTCTACTACGACCCGCACGAAAACTGGAACCCGGACGAGATCCGCCGCGTGCTGAGCACCGCCCTGCCCTCGCTGTCCGCCGAGCGGCTCGACCACGCCCTGAAGGCCGATCGTCGGCAGTACCTGATTGGCGGCCTCACCCCCGCCGACAAGGATCGCATCGACGACCTTGGACTGCCGGGCCTGTCCTTCCAGCCGGAGCCGAAGCGGGCCTATCTGATGGGGCCGACCGCCGGCCATCTGATCGGTTTCGTCGATCGCGGCGGCGTCGGCATCTCCGGCGCTGAGCTGGCGCTGGACAAGCCCATCCGCGCCGACGCCGGCAAGACCTCGGTGCCTCTCTCCATCGATCTGCGCGTCCAGGCGGCCCTGCAGGACGAGGTGGAAAAGGCCGGCGCCAACTTCCGCGCCCTCGACGCCGTCGGCATCGTCACCGACGTCAAGACCGGGGAAATCCTCGGCATGGCCTCCTGGCCGGACTTCGACCCGAACAACGTCGGCGCGACCCCGCCGGCGGACACGATCAATCACGTCACCTCGACGGTGTTCGAGCCCGGCTCGGTGTTCAAGGTCTTCACCCTGGCCATGGGCATCGATTCCGGCGTGGCCAACATCAACACGGTGTTCGACACCACTACCCCCTTGCAGATCGGCAACCAGAAGATCCGCGACGACGAGAAGTCGCAAGTCAACCTGCCGCTGTGGCAGGTCTTCACCCACTCCTCCAACATCGGCGCGGCGCGGCTGGGCCTGATGGCCGGCGGCGACCGGCTGCAGACCTATTTCAGGAGCTTTGGCCTCTATGCCGCCGCGCCGAGCGAACTGAAGGAGTCGGCGCGCCCGCTGGTGGCCGCGAGGCTGAGCGACAACACCGTCGCCTCCATGTCGTTCGGCCAGGCTATCTCGGTGACGCCGCTGGCGGTCGCAACCGGCATGAACGCCATCTTCAACGACGGCGTCTATATCCCGCTGACCATCCGCAAGCTCGGCCCCGGCGAGGTCCCGAAAGGCCGCCGGGTGGTTTCCGAGCAGACCTCCCGCACCATGCTAGACCTGATGCGGCTGAACGCCACCCTGGGCACGGGCCGAGGCGCCGACGCCGCCGCGCCAGGCTATAGCGTCGGCGGCAAGACCGGTACGGCGCAAAAGGCTATCAACGGCCATTATGCGGTCGGAAAGCGGGTGTCGTCATTCGCCGCCATCTTCCCGACCGACGGCCCCATGGACGCCCAGCGCTACTTCATCTTCATCCTGCTTGACGAGCCGCAACCGACCAAGGACACCGGCGGTTTCGCCATGGGCGCCCAGACCGCCGCCCCGACCGCCGGCCGGGTGATCGAGCGGATCGCCCCGATCCTGGGCGTGCGCCGCGAGGCGGTCGTACCGGTGATCGCGCCTCCAAACGCCGCGAGCGACCGGTAGGGCCATGCGTCTCTCCGACATCGTCCGCCGCCCTGTCGATCCCGACCCGGAGATCGCGGGGGTGACGGCCGACAGCCGGCAGGTTCGCCCAGGCTATCTATTCGCGGCCCTGGCGGGCGAAAAAGCCGACGGCCGCCGCTTCATCGGCGAGGCGCTGGCGGCCGGCGCCGCGGCCGTGCTTACCGACGAGGCCATCGACGGCCTAGCCGCGCCGGTGGTGCGCGCCTGTGATCCGCGCCGCGCCTACGCACTGGCCGCAGCCGCATTCTGGGGCGCGCAGCCGGAGACCTGCCTCGCCGTCACCGGCACCAACGGCAAGACGTCGGTGGTGACCTTCTGCCGGCAGATCTTCACACAGCTCGGCCGCAAGGCGGCCAGCATGGGGACCGTGGGCGTGATCGCCGGCGAGGAGACCATCACGCCGCCCGGCCTGACCAGCCTGGACGCCGGCGATACGGCCCGGCTGCTGGTCGATCTCGCCGGGCGCGGCGTGACCCATCTGGCCATGGAGGCTTCGTCCCACGGCCTGCACCAACGCCGGTTGGACGGGGTCAGGTTCGCCGCCGCCGGCTTCACCAACCTGACCCAGGACCACCTCGACTACCACGGCGACATGGACGCCTACCGCGCCGCCAAGCTTCGCCTGTTCGAGGCCGTCCTGCCGCGCGGCGGGACCGCCGTGCTGAACACCGACTCGGGCGCCTTCCCGGCCTTCGCCGCCGCCGCCGTCCGCGCCGGCCAGACCGTGCTCTCGGTCGGCGAACGGGGCCACGGCCTGCGCCTGATCGGCCGCGAAGCGACCGCCGGCGGCCAGCGGCTGAACATCCGCGCCAATGCGCAAACCTACGACGTGCGTCTGCCCCTGGTCGGCGGCTACCAGGCCTCCAACGCCCTAGTCGCGGCAGGGCTTTGTGTCGCCGCCGGCGAAGACGTCGCCAAGGTGCTGGCCGCGCTGGAACACATCGAAGGCGCGCCCGGTCGGATGCAGCCGGTCGGTTCCGGCCGCAGCGGCGGCGAGGCCTTTGTTGACTACGCCCATACCCCCGACGGCCTGGAGACGGTGCTGAACGCCCTTCGCCCGCACGTGCGCGGGCGGCTGATCCTGGTCTTCGGCGCCGGCGGCGACCGCGACCAGGGCAAGCGGCCGCTCATGGGCGAGATCGCCGCGCGCCTCGCCGACATCGTTATCGTCACCGACGACAATCCGCGCACCGAAGAGCCCACCGCCATCCGCGCCGCCATACTGGCCGCCGCCCCCGGCGGGCGCGAGATCGGCGACCGACGCCAGGCGATCCTTGCCGGCGCCGCCGAATTGCGCGACGGCGACATCCTGGTGGTCGCCGGCAAGGGTCACGAACAGGGCCAGTTGGTCGGCCGCGTCACCCATCCCTTCGACGATGTGGCCGAGGTCGCGGCGGCGCTCGGCCTGGAGGCGGCGCGTGGCTGAGCCGCTCTGGACCTCCGAGGAAATCCTCCAGGCCGCCGGCGGGCGCGGCTCCGCCGCCTCCTTCGTGGCCACCGGCGTTTCCATCGACACCCGCACCCTGGACCCCGGCGACCTGTTCGTCGCGCTGGCCGGCGAGCGCGACGGCCACGACTTCGTCGCACAGGCTCAAGCCAATGGCTGCTCGGGCGTCCTGGTCTCTCGGGCGACGGAAGGTTTGGCCATCCAGGTCGACGACACCCTGGCCGCCCTTGAGCGCCTGGGCGTCGCCGCGCGTGAGCGGGCGCCCCAGGCCCGGCGCGCAGCGGTCACCGGCTCGGTCGGCAAGACCAGCCTCACCCAGGCCATCGCCGCGGCGCTCACCCGCGCCGGCCCGGCCCACGCCTCGGTCAAGTCCTACAACAACCATATCGGCGTGCCGCTGACCCTCGCCCGGATGCCGCGCGACACCCAACGGGCGGTGTTCGAGGTGGGCATGAACCACCGGGGCGAGATCTCGCCCCTGACCCGGATGATCGCGCCGCACGCCGTGGCCATCACCAATGTCGGGTCGGCGCATATCGAGAACTTCGAAGACGGCGAGACCGGCGTCGCTCGCGCCAAGGCCGAGATCTTCGAGGGCCTGACGCGGGACGGTATCGCGGTGCTGAACGCCGACGATCGCTGGTTTGGCGGCCTGAAAAGCGCCGCGGAAAGCGCCGGCGCGGAGGTGCTCACCTTCGGTTCGGCCGCGACCTGCGATGCGCGGCTGCTCGGCTTCGAGCCGGCCGACGGCGCGACAGTGCGGGCGTTGCTGCACGGCCGCGAGATCGGCTTTCCGCTACTCCAGACCGGCGCCCATTGGGGCCTGATGAGCCTGGCTGTGCTGCTGATGACCGAGGCGCTGGATGTCGGGCTGGACGACGCCCTGGGGGCCCTGGCGGTGTTCGAGCCGCTGGAAGGCCGTGGCGCGGCGCGGACGTTGCGGCTCTCGGGCGGCGAATTCACCCTGGTCGACGAAAGCTACAACGCCAACCCGATCTCGGTGACCTCGGCCCTGAAGACCCTCGGCGCGCGGCCGGTGAAAGGGCGGCGGATCGTCGCCCTGACCGACATGCTTGAACTGGGCGCGGACTCCGGCAACCTCCACGCGCGCCTGGCCGAGCCGATCGAGGCGGCCGGCGTTGACCTGGTCTTCGCTGCCGGGCCGCTGATGAAATCCCTCTTCGACGCCCTTCCTCCGACTCGCCGCGGCGGTTACGCCGATGATGCCGCCGGCCTCGCGCCGCGGCTCGTACAGGCCATAGAGCCTGGCGACGTTGTGATGGTGAAGGGATCGCGGGACTCGCACGCCAAGGCCCTGGTCGAGGCCCTGGCCGCGCTTGAGCCCGCCGCAAGGGAGGCGCGCTGATGCTCTATCTGCTCTACCTGCGCCTTGCCGAGCACCATCACTATGTGCCCGTGCTCAACCTCTTGAGATACCTCACCTTCCGGACCGGCATGACGGTGGTGACCGCCCAACTGGTGGTCGTCGCCATGGGCTCGCGCTTCATCCGCTGGGTGCGGGCCCGGCAGGGCAAGGGCCAGCCGATCCGCGCCGACGGCATCGAGCGCCACGTGATCGAAAAGGCCGGCACGCCGACCATGGGCGGGCTGATGATCCTGGCTGGCGTGCTCGTCGGCGCCCTGCTCTGGGGCGACCTGGCCAATGCCTATGTCTGGGTCGCCCTGGTCATCACCACCCTGTTCGGCCTCATGGGCTTCTTCGACGACTACGCCAAGGTGGCGCGGCGGAGCACCGCCGGGGTCTCCGGCTGGACGCGGCTGGCGGTCGAGTTCGCCATCGCCGCCGCCGGGGTCTTCGCCATCATCCGTCTGGGACCGGCCCAGACCCCCGCCAGTCTGGCCACCTCCCTGGCCTTCCCTGTGTTCAAGGCCCTTGTGATCAATCTGGGCTGGTTCTACCTGGCCTTCGCCGGCTTCGTGATCGTCGGCGCGGCCAATGCGGTGAACTTCACCGACGGCCTGGATGGCCTGGCCATCGTGCCGGTGATGATCGCCGCCGCCACCTTCGGGGTGATCGCCTACCTGGTCGGCAACCATGTCTTCGCCGACTATCTGCAGCTGCATTTCGTGCCCGGGGTCGGCGAGATGTCGGTCTTCTGCGGCGCGCTGATCGGGGCCGGCCTCGGCTTCCTCTGGTACAACGCTCCGCCGGCCAAGATCTTCATGGGCGACACCGGCTCCCTGGCGCTGGGGGGCGCTTTGGGCACTGTCGCGGTGGCCTGCAAGCACGAGATCGTGCTGGCTATCGTCGGCGGCCTCTTCGTCATGGAAGCGGCCTCGGTGATCATCCAGGTGGCCTATTTCAAGCGCACCGGCCGCCGCGTCTTCCTGATGGCGCCCATCCACCACCATTTCGAGAAGCTGGGTTGGGCGGAATCCACCGTGGTCATCCGGTTCTGGATCGTCGCCATCATGCTGGCCATGCTCGGCCTGGCGACGCTGAAACTCAGATGACGGAAGGGGGGCAGACATCATGATCCCCGTCCGCGGTTTCGAGGGCAAGCGGGTCGCCGTCTTCGGCCTGGCCCGCAGCGGCCTGGCCTCGGCGCGCGCGCTGCGCGCTGGCGGGGCCAAGGTCGTGGCCTGGGACGAAAGTCCCGCCGCGCGCGACGTCGCCGCGGCTGAAGGCTTTG
>DASQSO010000298.1:0-3606 GCA_035642335.1 Caulobacteraceae bacterium | reverse complement strand
ATCATGCACAGACGCCGGCTCGATCGACTCCTCAAGCCACCGCTAATACCTGTCGCCGACCCACGACAGCTATGCTTAGACCTGTGTCCCGCATGAACCGGACAGCCGTGGACTTGTTCGGGCCACCCATGATCACCGTCTCAGATCAGTGTGTATGGGTCCCCCGCATTCCGCCTTCGGCTCCAGCGGGGGATGACGGCTTGGAGGTCGGCGCGACCTGTCGACGTCAGGCGTGAGCCAAATCGTACCGATCGGCGTTCATCACCTTGGTCCAGGCGGCCACGAAGTCCTTGACGAACTTGGCTTGCGAATCCGCGCAGCCATAGACCTCGGCGAGGGCGCGGAGTTCCGCGTGCGAGCCGAAGATCAGGTCGACGCGGGTGCCCGTCCACTTCGCCGCCTTGGTGGCGCGGTCGCGGCCTTCGAACAGGTTATCCGAGCCCTTGGGCTGCCATTCGGTGGCCATGTCCAGCAGGTTGACGAAGAAGTCGTTGGTCAGCTTGCCGGGCCTGCTGGTGAAGACGCCGTGCGGGGAGCCCGAGGTATTGGCGCCCAGGACGCGCAGGCCGCCGACCAGAGCCGTCAGCTCCGGTCCGCTCAGTCTGAGCAGCTGGGCGCGGTCGACCAGGGCTTCCTCCGGCGACATGAACGCCGCGCCGGCGACATAGTTGCGGAAGCCGTCGGAGACCGGTTCAAGCGGCTCGAAAGAGGCCGCGTCGGTCTGCGCCTGCGACGCGTCGGTGCGGCCGGGCGTGAACGGCGCCTCGACCTTGGTCCCGGCGTCGCCCGCGGCCTTTTCGACGGCCGCCGAGCCGCCCAGCACGATCAGATCGGCCAGCGACACCTTTTTGCCGCCCGCTGCCGCGCCGTTGAACCGCGTCTGGATCGCTTCGAGCGCTTTCAGCACCTTGGCCAGCTCGGGCGGGTTGTTGACCGCCCAATCCTTCTGCGGCGCCAGGCGAACGCGGGCGCCGTTGGCGCCGCCGCGCTTGTCGGAGCCGCGGAAGGTCGAGGCCGAAGCCCAGGCGGCCCCGACCAGCTGCGCCACGCCGAGGCCCGAGGCGAGGATCTCGGCCTTGAGGGCGGCGATGTCCTTGGCGTCGATCAGTGGGTGATCGGCGGCCGGGACCCGGTCTTGCCAGATCAGCGCCTCTTTTGGCGTGAGCGGGCCGAGGTAGCGCTGGATCGGGCCCATGTCGCGGTGGGTGAGCTTGAACCAGGCGCGGGCGAAGGCGTCGGCGAACTGGTCCGGATGCTCGTGGAAACGCCGCGAGATCTTCTCGTAAGCCGGGTCGAACCGCAACGCGAGGTCCGACGTCAGCATGGTGGGGACATGCTTCTTGGCGCTGTCGTAGGGGTCCGGGATGTCGCCAGGAGCGCCTTTCGCGCGCCACTGCTGGGCGCCGGCCGGGCTCTTGGTCAGCTCCCATTCGTACTTGAAGAGGTTGTCGAAGAAGTGGTTGCTCCACTTGGTCGGCGTCTGGCTCCAGGTGACTTCCGGGCCGCCGGTGATGGCGTCCGCGCCGAAGCCGCTGCCATGTCTGCTGCGCCAGCCGAGGCCCTGGTCCTCGATTCCCGCGCCTTCCGGCTCGGGGCCGAGCAAGGACGGATCGCCGGCGCCATGGGTCTTGCCAAAGGTGTGGCCGCCGGCGATCAGCGCGACCGTCTCGGTGTCATCCATCGCCATGCGGGCGAAGGTCTCGCGGATGTCGCGCGCGGAGGCGACGGGATCGGGATTGCCGTTCGGCCCTTCGGGGTTGACGTAGATCAGGCCCATCTGCACGGCGCCCAGCGGCTTGCTGAGCTGGCGCTCGCCGCTGTAGCGCTCATCGCCCAACCAGCTGCCTTCCGGACCCCAGTAGAGCTCCTCCGGCTCCCAGGTGTCGACCCGGCCGCCGGCGAAGCCGAAGGTCTTGAAGCCCATCGATTCCAGGGCGACGTTGCCGGCCAGGATATAGAGGTCGGCCCAGGAGATCTTGCTGCCGTACTTCTGCTTGATCGGCCACAAGAGGCGCCGCGCTTTGTCGAGGTTGGTGTTGTCCGGCCAGCTGTTGAGCGGGGCGAAGCGCTGCTGGCCGCCGCCGGCGCCGCCGCGTCCGTCGGAGACCCGGTAGGTGCCGGCGCTGTGCCAGGCCAGGCGAATGAACAGGCCGCCGTAGTGGCCGAAGTCGGCCGGCCACCAGGCTTGCGAGTCGGTCATCAAGGCGGTCAGGTCCTTGATCACCGCGTTCAGGTCGAGGCTCTTGAATGCCTTGGCGTAGTCGAACGCCTCGCCCATCGGGTTGGAGCGCGGCGAATGCTGGTTGAGCCCGTCCAGGCGCAGGTGGTCCGGCCACCAGTCCCGGTTTGTCGGGCCTACGCTGTGCACAACGGGGCACTTGCCCGCGGCGTTGTCTTCAACCTTGGCATCCATGGTCGTCTCTCCCATCGCTTCGTCGCCCAACGCGAAAAGCGGCATGCTGGGGCGAGCCGCTGACCGCGGACCGCACCCAACGCCCACTCCGCTCCCTTGTAAAATTGATTGTTCAAATGTGGCCGATTGGCCAAATCTATCGGCCGGATTGAGACCGGCGGCGCCTCCAGGATCAAGCGGCCTCGGCGACGGCGGATTCGAGGCGTTCGCTTATCGTCCATAGGCGCCGCGCCGCCGCGTCGTCCAGCGCCTCGGGGCTCGGCGTCTGCGGCTTTTCCCGATAGAAGTAGAGGCCGCTCATCGAGGCGACTTCGGGGGAAGAGGCCAGATGGACGATGGTCTCCGCGCCCCGGGTCGGGCTGATGGCGCCAAGCTTGGCGATCGGCATCAGCGCCTGAAGCAGGCCGCCGGAGCGGTCGCCGAACCGCGTGGCCACGAACCCCGGATGCAAGGCATTGGCCGTGACGCCGGTCTCAAGGCGGCGGGCGAGTTCGCGGGTGAACAGAATGTTGCACAGCTTCGAGCGCCCATAGGCCTGGAAACCGCTATAGCCGCGCTCGAGCTGCAGGTCGTCGAAATCGAGTTTCGCGCCCTTGTGCGCGCCGGACGCCGTATTGACGATCCGCGCCGGCGCCGACGCCGCCAGCGTCCGCCTGAGGCCCTCGGTCAGCACGAAATAGGCCATGTGATTGACCGCGAACGTCATCTCCAGGCCGTCCGGCGAGAGCTGGCGCCGGTTGAACAGCGCGCCGGCGTTGTTGATCAGCACGTCGATGCGCGGCTCGGCCGCCGCGATCTCCGCCGCCACCCGGCGGGTCTGCGCGACGCCGGCGAGGTCGGCGAACACCGCGCGGTGGGCGAGCCCGGGCGCCGCCCGGTTGATCTCCGCCAGCGCGCGGTCGGCGCGGGCCGGGTCGCGGGCGATCAGGACGATCCTCGCGCCGCGCCTGGCCAGTTCCACCGCCGCCACCTGGCCGATGCCGGAGGTGGCGCCGGTGATGACAACCACCTTGCCGTCCATCGCCTCGTCCATGTGCGCGTGTCCCGCTGTTGCAAGCCGCCCCGACCCTAGCCTCGCGGAACTCGCCTGTCAGCTTTGGATCGCTCTCTCAATCGTCATGGCCCGACGTGATCCACGGCTGTCCGGTTCATTTTGGGTGGACAGGTTGCATGGCGTTGATTCTACTTGTTTT
>DASQSO010000297.1:0-8586 GCA_035642335.1 Caulobacteraceae bacterium | reverse complement strand
GCGTCGGCTCCCGCAGAGCAGTTCCCGCACCACAAGCAGCGTCCAGCGTCCACCCAAGACTTCATGGGCGCGCGCGATCGAGCAAAACTGTCCATAACCGGCCATCGCGGCAGACTACCAGGTATGGACGAGTTGCACAGGTCCGGAATCCGTACCCCTGCGCCGCAATCGCGCCTGTCAAGATGCGAGAGCGTGGCAAGTTCAGAAGCCCCCCACTGTTAGACCACGGGTCATCAGCGGCACGTCGCCTACGAATATAGGAGGTCCAATGAGCTCGGCTCCCTTGAAAGACCCCGCGATGGCGCGGTCACGATCCGCAGAACCGTTCGCGCGCGAGGCCGGCGCAGGACCTGGCGTGGTGTGTCTGCATGCCAACGCCAGCAACTCGGGCCAGTGGCGGGCGCTAAGCGAACAGCTCGCGACCCGCTTCCATGTTCTCGCCCCCGACTTCTTTGACTGTGTCCGAGATTCACTATGGGCAGGAAAGCCGGTGACGAGCCTGAAGGATGAGGCGGCGTGGATCGAACCGGTGGTCGCGCGCGCCGGCGAACCGCTCGTCTTGGTGGGACATTCCTACGGCGCGGCCGTCGCAATGATCGCCGCCTTGTCGCGGCCCGAGCGGGTGCGGGCGCTCGTCGTGTACGAACCCACCCTTTTTTCCCTCTTGGACGCGGAGTCCGCCTCGCCCAATGACGCAGATGGCGTCCGCGAGGCCGCCGGCGACGCCGCCGAGGCCGCGGCGTTGGGAGACCTGGATGGCGCAGCGCGCAGGTTCATCGACTACTGGATGGGGTCTGGCGCTTGGGGGCGAACCCCGGAACCGCGAAAGCCGGCCATCGCGGCCTCGATGAACAATGTGCGCCGATGGGCGCAGGCTCTGTTCGACGAGCCGACGCCCCTTGCAGCGTTTCGATCTCTGGATCTGCCGGTGCTCTACATGGTTGGGGCGATATCGCCGCCGCCGACGCTCGGCGTGGCCCGGTTGATGGCGACAGTGCTGCCGCACGCCGAATTCCAGATGTTCGAAGATCTCGGACACATGGGTCCCGTAACCGATCCCGCCCAGGTGAACGAAGCGATCTCGATCTTTCTAAATCGCGTGGTCCCCAAACAGATTCCACTGCCTAGCCTCAGAGGTTCTCGGGCGCACACGCGTTCCGGGGAGCTGCCAAACATCATTGGCGGGGCGGTCGTGTGTTGCAAACGTGCTGAGCCTCAAGCCTCCGTCGAAGGCCAGCCCAGGTGCGCGAAACGTGACGCACGGCTCGGAGTGGGGAGTCATAGATGACCAGACACCTGCCTTGCCGCTCGAAGCTTGTCGTCAGCGGCCTCGCTTCCACGCAAGCAATCCCGCCCCAGTCCAACGGCGCCTTCGACAGGAACCGGTGAGATGTGGTTCGTCAAAATCGCCCTGAGCCGGCCCTACACCTTCATCGTCATGGCGGTCGCGATCCTGATCCTGGGTCCACTGACGATTCTCCGGACCTCGACCGACATCTTCCCGAACATCGGCATTCCGGTGATCAGTATGGTGACCAGCTATTCCGGCCTGCCGGCCCATGAGATGGCCAACCGGATCACCGCCAACTTCGAGCGCGCCGCGCCGATTATCGTCAACGGGGTCGAGCACATCGACGCGACCAATCTCAACGGCGTGGCCGTGAGCAAGTTCTACTTCCAGCCGGGCACGAACATTCCGCTCTCGATGAGCCAACTGGTCGCCGGCATCAACGGTTTCCTGCGCTACTTCCCGCAGGGCTACACGCCGCCGCTCATCCTGACCTACAACGCCTCAAGCGTTCCGGTCATCCAGCTGGCCTTGTCCAGCAAGACGATGACGGACCAGGCGCTCTACGACACCGGCAACATCTACATCCGCACGCAGCTGTCGGGCATTCCGGGCCTGTCCATCCCGTTCCCCTACGGCGGCAAGCAGCGTCAGGTGCAGGTCGACATCGATCCCCAGGCGCTGCAGGCGCACGGCCTTTCCGCCCAGGACGTGCAGAACGCGATCGGCAACCAGAACCTGATCATCCCCGCCGGAACGCAGAAGATCGGCTCCTACGAGTACGTGGTCGCGCTGAACGGCGCCGGCGTGACCATCGCCGATCTGAACAACCTGCCGGTCAAGGTCGTCGACGGCGCAACGATCTACGTCAGGGACGTGGCGCACGTGCGCGACGGCGCCCCGCCTCAGCAGAACATCGTCCACATGGACGGCCAGCACGCCGTGCTGATGACCATTCAGAAGATCGGCGACGCCTCCACCCTCGACATCGTCAAAGCCGTCAAGGCCAGGCTCCCGGCGATCCGGGCCAACGCGCCGGACGGGCTGGAGATCACCGCCATCGGCGACCAGTCGGTGTTCGTGAGCGCCGCCGTATCGGGCGTGATCGGCGAAGGCGTCATCGCCGCGGCCCTCACCGCCTTGATGATCCTGTTGTTCCTGGGCTCCTGGCGCAGCACGGTGATCATCGCCCTGTCGATCCCGCTGTCGGTCCTGGTCGCCATCATCGGGCTGTCGGCGCTCGGCCAGACCATCAACATCATGACCCTGGGCGGGCTGGCGCTCGCGGTCGGCATCCTCGTCGACGATGCGACCGTCGCCATCGAAAACATCAACGCCCATCTCGAGCGCGGCGAGCCGATCACCGACGCGGTGCTCAAGGGCGCCGCCGAAATCGCCGTCCCTGCGCTGGTCGCGACTTTGAGCATCTGCATCGTCTTCGCGCCGATGTTCTTCCTCATAGGCGTGCCGAAGTTCCTGTTCGTGCCGATGGCCGAGGCGATCGTGATCGCCATGCTCACCTCCTACGTCCTGTCCCGGACCTTGGTCCCGACCCTGGCCAAGCTGCTGCTGAAACCCCACGCGCCGGACCAAGGCGAGCGCGCGCCGACCAACCCCTTCGGACGCCTTCAGCGGAGCTTCGAGCGGCGCTTTGCGGCGCTTCGCATCGGCTACCGCGACCTCCTTTCCGGCGCCGTCGCCCGCCGGGGCCTGTTCATGCCAATCTTCCTCGGCTGCTCGCTGGCGTCGTGCCTGCTGTTCGCGACCCTAGGGGCGAACTTCTTCCCGTCGGTCGACAGCGGGCAGATCAAGCTGCACATCCGCGCCCACGCCGGCACCCGGGTGGAGGAAACCGCGAGGACCGTCGATCGGATCGAGGCGCAGCTGCGCCAGACCATCCCCGCTTCGGAGCTGGCCGGGATCGTCGACAACATCGGGCTGCCGGTGTCTGGCATCAACCTGTCTTACAGCAACTCGGGGGCGACCGGGCCCAACGACGCGGACATCCAGATCAGCCTGAAGGAGAAGCATCACCCGACCGCCGATTATGTCCGGCGTCTTCGGGCCAGCCTGCCCCAGGCCTTTCCCGAGGCGACCTTCGCCTTTCTGCCGGCGGATATCGTCAGCCAGATCCTGAACTTCGGCTCGCCGTCGCCGATCGACGTTCAGATCGCCGGCCGCAACACCGACGCGAACGCCAAGGTGGCGCAGGCCCTTATGAAGAAGATCAGGAAGATCCCCGGCATCGCCGACGCCCGCATCCAGCAGGACCTCGACGCGCCGGCGCTCAACGTCTCGGTCGACCGCTCGCGCACCAGCGATGTGGGCCTGACGCAGAAGGACGTCGCCAATAACTTGCTGATCGGCCTGTCCGGCAGCTTCCAGACCCAACCCACCTTCTGGCTAGATCCCAAGTCGGGCGTGTCCTACCCGATCGTCACTCAAACCCCGCAGACCGACCTGACGACGCTGGATGCGCTTCGCAACACGCCCATCACCGGTGGGCCGGGTTCCCAAGGCCAGATTCTCGGCGGGGTCAGCGACATCAAGCGCGGCGTCGTGCCGGCGGTCGACAATCGCTACAACGCCCAGCCCGTCATGGACATCTACGCGACCAACGCCGACCGCGATCTCGGCGGCGTCGCCAGGGACGTCCGCGCGGCGGTCGCCGAGGTTCAGAAGGCGGGCTTGCCCAAGGGGGTGACGATCACCGTCCGCGGCCAGGTCGTGACCATGGCCGAGTCCTACTCAGGACTGACCTATGGCATCGGCTTCGCCATGCTGCTGGTCTACCTGCTGATCGTGGTGAACTTCCAGTCGCTGCTGGATCCCTTTATCATCATCACCGCCCTCCCCGCCACGATGGCCGGCATCGCCTGGATGCTCTTCGTGACAGGCACTCACCTCAGCGTGCCTGCGCTGACCGGCGCGATCATGAGCGTCGGCGTGGCGACGTCGAACAGCATCCTCGTCGTCAGCCTGGCGCGGGACCGAATGCTGGCGGGCGACGATCCGGTGACCGCCGCGATCGCCGCCGGGTTCGGCCGCTTCCGCCCGGTTCTGATGACGGCCCTGGCGATGATCATCGGCATGGCGCCCATGGCGCTCGGTCTCGGCGAGGGCGGCGAGCAGAACGCCCCGCTCGGCCGGGCCGTCATCGGCGGACTGATCTTCGCCACCGTCGCCACCCTGACCTTCGTGCCGGCCGTGTTCGCCTGCCTGCACGGCCTGCGCGCCTCCGTCACCCATCCGCGCCCCTCGGCTGGCCTGCCTCCTTCGGCGCTCGCCCCACCCGAATGAGAGAGACGTCCATGACCGAGATCACCACGCCCCTATCGCCCGCGCCCGCGGGACCGCCTCGTCGCCGCAGCTTGATCATCGCCCTCGTGGCGGGAACCGGGATCGCCGTGATCCTCGGCTGGGGCCTCGCCAGCCGCGGCGCCGCCGAGGCAGCCCTCAAACGCCAGGCGGCGCAGGCGGGGATCACGACCGTGGTCGCTGCGCACCCAACGCCCGAGATGACCCCCGACGAGGTCGTGCTGCCTGGCCAGGTCAAGGGCGAGTTCGAAACCACGCTTTACGCCCGCACCAACGGATATCTTCGCAGCTGGACCGCCGACATCGGTACGCACGTCAAAGCCGGCCAGCTGCTCGCCGTGATCGACTCGCCCGAGGTCGATCAGCAGCTGTTACAGGCCGAGGCGGATCTGAAGACCGCCCAGGCGAACGCCGCCGACGCCCGCACGACGGCCGACCGCGTCGCCGGCCTGGTCGACACCCATTCGGTGTCCCGCCAGGAGGGTGACGACCGGGCGGCGGCGGCCTCGGCGACCGCCGCCCAAGTCGCCGCCCAACAGGCGAACGTGGGACGGCTGCGCCAGCTCAAGGGTTTCGAGCGCGTCGTGGCGCCGTTCGACGGGGTCATCACCTCCCGCACGACGGATGTCGGCGCCCTGATCCACGCCGGCGGGGCGCAAGGCGCCGAACTCTTCCGGATCGCGGCGATGAACAAGCTGCGGACCTATGTCGAGGTCCCCCAGAGCTACGCCGCCCAAATTCATGTCGGCACGACGGGCGAGCTGCAGTTTCCCGACCGGCCGGGGAAGCTCTATCCGGCGACCGTGACACGAACGGCCTCGGCCATCGACCCGCAGGCCCGCACGTTGCAGGTCGAGCTCGATATCGACAACAGCTCGGGCGAGCTCCTGCCGGGCAGCTTCACCGAGGTGCATTTCAAGCTTCCGCCCTCGGGAGTCGGCCTCCGGCTGCCCGGGAGCGCCCTGCTCTTTCGCGCCGACGGCGTTCAGGTGGCCAAGGTCGGACCCAACGGCCGCGTGGTCCTGACCCCCATCACCCTCGGCCGCGACTTTGGCGACACGATCGAGGTGCTGACCGGCGTCACCCCCGCCGACCAGGTGATCCTCAACCCGCCGGCCGCGGTCGCCAACGGCGACCCGGTCCGCGTCGCAGCGGCCAAGCCGCAGAAGACCGGGTGATGAACAGCACCCTCCGCCTTGCCGCGCTCGCGCCGTTGGTCAGCCTGCTGGCCGCCTGCGAACTCGCCCCGACCTATCATGTCCCGGTGACGCCGACCCCTGTCGCCTTCAAGGAAGCCCCGGCCGGGTGGACGCCCGCGCGTCCGGCCGACGACCAAGCCCGCGGTCCGTGGTGGCGGATGTTCGGCGATCCGGATCTTGACACGCTCGAGGACCAAGTCACGGCCGCCAATCAAGATCTGAAGGCGGCGGTGGCGCGCTTCGACCGGGCCCGCGCCATCGCCAAGGTCGCGCGCGCCGACCTCTTCCCGACGATCAACGCCACCGCCGGCGAGACGTCGGGAAACCTGTCCCGCGATGTCGCGAACCCCCTGCCCCATCAGCGTTACGACGACGATGTGGTCGGACTCTCCGCCAGCTATGAGCTCGATGTCTGGGGCCGCGTTCGCGACACCGCGCGCGCCGCGCGCGACCAGGCCGAGGCCAGCGCGGGGGACCTGGCGGCAGTGTCGCTCAGCCTCCATGCCGAGGCGGCCATCGACTACTTGACCTTGCGGGGTTTGGACGCCGAGACGGCCGTGCTCGACGAGACCATCGCCGCCTACGCCAGCGCCCTGGACCTCACCCAGTCGCGCTACAAGGCCGGCTACGCGGCCGAACCGGATGTCTCGGCCGCTCAGACCAACCTCGACCTGGCGCGCGCGCGCGCGTCCGAGAACCGTCTGAACCGCGCGCGGCTCGAACACGCGCTGGCCATCCTGGCCGGCGAGGCGCCGGTGGCGTTCACCTTGCCGGTGCGCCAGGTGAGCTTCGAGCCGCCGCCGGTCGCAGCGGCGTTGCCGGGCGATCTGCTGCAACGGCGGCCCGACATCGCCGCCGCCGAGCGCCGCGTCGAGTCCGCGAACTACGCGATCGGCGCGGCCCGCGCCGCGTTCTTCCCGACCTTCAGCCTGAACGCCCTGGTCGGAACCGAAGCCCGCAACCCATCGGCGCTGTTCACCGGCGGCGCGACGACCTGGGCGGCGGGCGCGGCCGGCATGCTCAATCTGTTCGACGGCGGACTACGGCGCGGCGTCGACGACAAGGCCCACGCTGAGCTCGACGAGGCGGCCGCTCACTACCGCCAGGCAGTGCTCGTCGCCTATGGCGAGGTCGAGGACAACCTGGCCGCCCTCCGGCTGCTCGGCGAGGAAGACACCAGCCAAGCGTCGGCCGTTGACGCGGCGACGCGCTCGCGCACCCAGGCGGAACGGCGCTACACGGCGGGATACGCCAACTACTACGACGTGATCACCGCGCAAAACATCGAGCTGTCCGCCAAGCTCGATCAGGTCCAGATCCGCTATCGCCGGATGAACGCCGATGTCCTGCTGGTCAAGGCGCTTGGCGGCGGCTGGCGGCTGGGCGACGCGCCGACCGCCCAGGTCGCGCAGAATGGCAAACCGGCCACGCCCTGAGCGGTGCGCCGGCGGCTTGGATCAGCCTTCGCGCGCCCATCATCGACCCGAACGTCAGTGCACCGGGACCGTGGTGGGCGCGCCGGCTTGCTTGACGAAAACGACCAGGATCGTGGCCGGCGCCGTGGCGCTCGCGTTGCGCGAGACGATGTGAATATCGCTCGGCGATTCATAGAAGACCTCACCCGGGCCGAGGGTTAGCAACGGTCCCCCCTGGACCTGCATCTCGACCTTGCCTTCGAGGACATAGACGAAGGTGTTGGCGTCGTGCCGGTGGGGCGCCGAGCCCGCCCCGGGCCCCCGGGACACCTCGCTGAGCGTAACCTCTTTGCCTGGCGCGCCGACCAACGGATGGGTCATCACCACCTTGGTGACGGTCGGCGGCATGGGGGGCTGGCTGTGGGCGGCGGACGCCAGTGCGCAGGCGAGTGCGGCGGCGGCCAGCCGTGGCGAATGGCGGATCATCTTGAAGCTGCCTGGCGATTGCGCCGCCCAGGTGGGGCCTCTGAAAACTCAGTCGGCCGCGGGCGGCGGGCGCCAGGACGCGGCGGACGCGCCCTGCTTCCGGGGGCGCGATCGGCGCCTCAGGGGTGGCCGAGCACTTTCTGGTTCCGCGCCTCGATCACAGGGCCCGTCGACTCGGTCGCGCCGAGACCCGGCGCGAACCGCACTTGGCTGTAGGACAGAGGCTCGCCCCCGGCCGTGCGCACGGACATCTGCTCGACAGGCGCGCCGGTGGCGTCCTCGATCAGCGCGGTGCGAGGCTCGCCGTTCGACAGCCACCGGTCGCCCCACTGCATCAGCGTGACGATCACTGGGAAGAGGTCCGCGCCCTTCGTGGTGAGCCGATAGCCGTCGGTGTTGGCGCGGTCGGGCAGCGGGAAGCGTTCGAGGACCTCCAGCTCGACCAGGCGCTCCAATCGCGTGGTCAGGATGTTCCGCGCGATGCCCAGCTCAGCTGGAACTCCTCGAACCGGGTGGCGCCTTGGATCGCCTCGCGCACGATCAGGAGCGACCACCATTCGCCGACCTCATCGAGAGCCCGGGCGATCGAGCAATTCATGCCGGAGAAGCTTTTACGTTGCATGACGCCACTCATGCAAAAACAGTTGCATGATACAACTCCTAACGATAGTTGCATCATACAACTGAACCGGCAATGGCTGCGTTGGTCGTCCCGCTCATGACAATCGTCTATCCCGTGCGAAGCCGCGATCCGAAACGGTCAGAGCGACGTCGCGACAGACCTGAATGACGCGCGATGTGGCTAACGAAAGCAGAGTTTGAGCGGGTCACGCGTTGGCTCCTCGCGCCTGTTGGATTGTGTCGCGACGAGTATTAAGTC
>DASQSO010000296.1:0-2508 GCA_035642335.1 Caulobacteraceae bacterium | reverse complement strand
GCCCTCCAAGGCCGGCGAGCCGGTCTGGGAGAGCTCCTTCGGCCCTGGGCGGCCCGGCTGGCACATCGAGTGCTCGGCGATGATCGAAAAGACCCTTGGCCTGCCGATCGACATCCATGGCGGCGGCAACGACCTGATCTTTCCCCACCACGAGAACGAGATGGCCCAGGGGATGTGCGCCGACCATGCGGGCGCCTACGCCAACTACTGGCTGCACAACGGCTTCCTGAACATGGGCGCGCAGAAGATGTCCAAGAGCCTGGGCAACGTGGCGCTGGTGCATGAGCTGATCGCCCAGGCGCCGGGCGAGGCGCTGCGCTGGGCGCTGCTGGCCAGCCACTATCGCGCGCCGCTGGCCTGGAGCGACGACACCGCCGACCAGGCCAAGGCGGCGCTGGACCGCCTCTACGGCGCCTTGCTGCGCGCCGCCGACGTCGCCGCCGAGCCGGCCGAGCCGGGCGAGGCCTTCATGGCCGCGCTCGAGGACGACCTGCACACGCCGCGCGCCTATGCCGAGCTGTTCAGCCTGGCCCAGGCGCTGGACACGGCGGACGCGACCGATCGCGGCCGAATCAAGGGCGAGCTTCTGGCCTCCGGCCAGCTGATCGGTTTCCTCAAGGCCGACCCGGAGTCGTGGTTCCAGGGAGAGGTCGACCCGGCCATGCGCGGCCGCATCGACGCGCTGATCGCCCAGCGGGTCCTGGCCCGCGAAGCCAAGGACTGGCCGCGGGCCGACCGCATCCGCGCCGAACTCACCGCCTTGAACATCGAAGTGATGGACAACCCCACGGGCGCGACCTGGCGGCTGAAAAAGGCCGAGGCCGGCGCGGACTGATGCGGGCGAATCTCTTTTCCGTCATGGCCCGACTTGTTCGGGCCACCCATGATCACCGCCTTGGATCGGTGTCTATGGGTCCCCCGCATTCCGCCGCTGCGCGGCTCCAGCGGGGGATGACCGTTGAAATTTCGCGTGTACACACCCCATGCCGATGAAGGTCGAGCATCAGATCGGGGTGAAGGCGCCGGCTTCGGTGGTCTGGGGGATCGTCCACGACATCGAGCGCTGGGCGGACTGGAACCCGCTCTACACGCAGGCCTCCGGCGTCATCCGCATCGGCGAGACCCTGAAGCTGAGGCTCCAATTGCCCGGCGAGGCGCCGCGCGACCTGGCGGCGACGGTGATCGACTGGACCCCGGACGAGGCCGTCCACTGGAAGACCTCTCACCTCGCCGGCCTGGTCCGCACGATCCGCTACCTGGAGATCGAGGCCAAGTCGGAGACCGGCTGCATCTTCTCCAATGGCGAGGTCTTCTCAGGCCTGCTCGGACCGCGCCTCGCCAAACAGTTGCGTCCGGTGCTGAAAAAAGGCTTCGCCGGCCTCGGCGAGGCGGTGCGCGATCTGGCCGAGGCCCGCTGGCGCGAACAGCAACGCCTCACCACATGAGAGCGCGATGATCGACGACCTCTATTCCGCGCGCATCCTGAAGCTGGTGGCCAACATCCCCCATGCCGGTCGTCTGCCCGCGCCCGACGCATCGTCGGAGAAGATCTCCAAGCTGTGCGGCTCGCGCATCCTGGTGGACGTCACCGTCAAGGACGGCCGCGTGGCCGACTTCGCCCAGGAGGTAAAGGCCTGCGCCCTCGGTCAGGCGGCGGCGGCGGTGCTTGGCGCCCATGTGCTTGGCGCCAGCCTAGGCGAGATCGAGGTGGCCCGGGACAGCCTTCGTGCTATGCTGAAAGCGAACGGACCCGCCCCGCAAGGGCGCTTTTCGGAGCTCGCCGTGCTCGAAGCGGTGAAAGACTATCCGGCCCGCCACGCCTCGACCATGCTTGCGTTCGAGGCGGCGGCCGAGGCTGTGCGCCAGGCCGAGACCTCGCGAACTAGCCGCGCCGGCGCGGCTTGATCGGCGCTTTTCGCGGCTGCGATAAGCCAGAGCCGATACTCCGTTCGCGAATCGCGCCGGCATGACCCTCTACGAACGCAGCGTCAGGGCCGCCCATCGCGCCTACAAGCTGACGCTTTCGCCGCTGATCGGGCGCCAGTGCCGCTACCTGCCGACCTGCTCGGACTATGCGGCCGAGGCCCTGATCACCCACGGCCCCTGGCGCGGCGGCTCGCTCGCCGTGCGGAGGCTGTGCAAATGCCATCCCTGGGGCGGATCGGGCCATGACCCGGTCCCTCCCGCGCCGCCCCCCGCGGCGCTACCGAAGTGTGAGCCATGATCGACCTGAAGTTCCCCGACGGCCAGAGCCGACAATTCGACGCCGGCGTCAGCGGCCGCGACGTCGCCGCCTCGATCTCGCCCTCCCTGGCCAAACGCGCCCTCTTGATCAAGCTGGACGGCCGCCTGCTCGACCTGGACCGGGCGCTGGATACCGGCGGCGCCATCGAGATCATCACCCGCGACCGGCCCGAAGCCCTGGAGGTGATCCGGCATGATGCCGCCCACGTGCTGGCGGAAGCCGTGCAGGAGCTTTTCCCCGGCACCCAGGTGACCATCGGCCCC
>DASQSO010000295.1:0-9186 GCA_035642335.1 Caulobacteraceae bacterium | reverse complement strand
GATGCCGGCCTGGACCATGTCGACATACTCTTCCGTCTGGGCGTTGAAGCCGAAGGTCGGGGACTTATTCTCGAGCACCTTTCCGACCACGATCGAGCCTTCGACACCGGCGTTTTCGGCGATCTGGCGGATCGGGGCCTGCAGCGCGCGCCGCACGATGGCGATGCCCGCGTTCTGGTCGTCATTGTCGCCCTTGAAGCCTTCCAGGATCAGCGAGGCCTTGAGCAAGGCGACGCCGCCGCCAGGCACGATGCCTTCCTCGACGGCGTCGCGGGTGGCGTTGAGCGCGTCATCGACGCGGTCCTTCTTTTCCTTCACTTCCACTTCGGTCGAACCGCCGACGCGGACCACCGCAACCCCGCCGGCCAGCTTGGCCAGGCGTTCCTGCAGCTTTTCCTTGTCGTAGTCGGAGGTGGTGTCTTCGATCTGGGTCTTGATCTGACCGATGCGGCCTTCGATGTCGGCCTTGTCGCCGGCGCCGTCGACGATGGTCGTGTCGTCCTTGGTGATGGTGACCTTCTTGGCCTTGCCGAGCATGTCGAGGGTGACGTTCTCGAGCTTGATGCCCAGGTCTTCGCTGATCAACTGACCGCCGGTGAGGATGGCGATGTCTTCCAGCATGGCCTTGCGGCGATCGCCGAAACCGGGCGCCTTGACCGCCGCGACCTTAAGCCCGCCGCGCAGCTTGTTGACCACCAGGGTGGCCAGGGCTTCGCCTTCGATGTCTTCGGCCACGATCAGCAGCGGGCGCGCCGACTGCACAACCGCTTCCAGAACCGGAAGCAGCGCCTGCAGCGAGGACAGCTTCTTTTCGAACAGCAGGATGAGCGGATCTTCGAGCACCGCCTCCATCTTGTCGGCGTTGGTGATGAAATAGGGCGACAGGTAGCCGCGGTCGAACTGCATGCCTTCGACGACGTCCAGTTCGGTTTCGAGGCTCTTGGCCTCTTCAACCGTGATCACGCCCTCGTTGCCGACCTTTTCCATCGCCTTGGCGATCATGTCGCCGACTTCCTTGTCGCCATTGGCGGAGATGGCGCCGACCTGGGCGATCTCGGCGTTGGTGGTGACCTTCTTGGACGACTTCTTAATCTCCGCGACGACCTTGGCCACGGCCTTGTCGACGCCGCGCTTCAGGTCCATCGGGTTCATGCCCGCAGCGACCGACTTCAGGCCCTCGGTGACGATGGCGTGGGCCAGGACCGTGGCGGTGGTTGTGCCGTCGCCGGCCTTGTCGTTGGTCTTGGAGGCCACTTCACGGATCAGCTGGGCGCCCAGGTTTTCGAACCTGTCGGACAGCTCGATTTCCTTGGCGACGGTGACGCCGTCCTTGGTGGACCGGGGCGCGCCGAACGCCTTTTCGATGATCACGTTGCGGCCCTTCGGCCCCAGCGTGACGCGAACCGCGTTGGCGAGGATGTTGACGCCGCGCAACATCCGGTCGCGCGCGTCAGTGTCGAATACTACTTCTTTGGCAGCCATGTTCAGCTCTCTTGAATAAGGGGAATGGGGTGGGGCGGACTTATTTGTCGATCACGCCCAGGACGTCGCTCTCCTTCATGATGAGGAGATCGTCGCCATCGATCTTGACCTCGGTGCCCGACCATTTGCCGAACAGGATGCGGTCGCCCTTCTTCACGTCCAGCGGGTGAACCTTGCCGGATTCGTCGCGGGCGCCCGGGCCCACGGCGACGACTTCGCCTTCCTGAGGTTTTTCCTTGGCGGTATCGGGAATGATGATCCCGCCTTTGGTCTTTTCTTCTTCCTCGACGCGCTTGATCAGTACGCGATCGCCAAGAGGCCGAAACGCCATATTGTCTTCTCCCTGGGGGACTTCAACGGGTTGATAGGGCTCGGGCTCGCAGCGGTTAGCAGCCGAGGCGCCCGAGTGCTAACGCGTCGTGGACTTATGGAGATCGGCCCGCCGAGTCAAGGGGCGGCGGAGCATCTGACGGCGTCGACGCCTGGTCGGCTCAAGCCGGATGAAACAGGGCGCTGACGGACTCGCCGTTGTGGATGCGGCGGATGGCTTCGGCGAAGGCCGGGGCGATGGAGAGCACGGTCAGTTTGGGGACGCGTTTTCCCATGGCGATGGGCACGGTGTTGGTGGAGACGATCTCCGTCACCTCATCCCGCGCCTGCAGCCGGTCCAGCGCGCCGGCGGCGAACAGGCCGTGGGTGCAGGCGACACGCACGGTCCGGACGTGGCTGCGCGCCAGGTGATCGAGCAGTTCGATGACGCTGGAGCCCTTGGCGATCTCATCGTCGAGCACGATGATGTCGCGGCCCTCGACGTCGCCGATGACGGCGCTGATCACCACCTTGTCGTCGTTGATGCGCTGCTTGGCCGCCGCCGCGACGGGGGTGCCGAGCAGCCGGGCGAAAGCCGCCGCCTCCTTGGCGTTGCCGAGGTCCGGCGAAACCACCACGGTGTTGGATAGATCATCGCCGCGGAAATGCTCGGCCAGCTCCGTCAGGGCGTGCAGATGATCGACCGGGACGCTGAAGAAGCCGTGCACCTGCGGCGCATGCAGGGTCATGGTCAGGATGCGGTCGGCGCCGGCCGTGCTCAAGAGGTCGGCGACCAGCCGGCCGCCGAGCGAGACGCGCGGGCGGTCCTTCTTGTCCGACCGGGCATAGGCGTAGAAGGGCATGACCACCGTGCGCCGGGCCGCGCTGGCGCCCCGCGCGGCGTCGAGCATCAGCAAAAGCTCGACCAGGTTCTCCTGAACCGGGGCGCAGAGCGGCTGGACGATGAAGACGTCGCGCTCGCGGCAGTTCTCCAGGAGCTGCACCTCGAGGCAGTCGTTGGCGAAGCGCTCCAGCCTGGAGGGCTGCAGCGGGACCTGGAGATGGGCGCAGATTTCCGCCGCAAGCTCGGGGTGGGCGCTGCCGCTGAAGACGGCGATCTCGCTCATGGCGTCCTCCGCGTCTTAAGGCAATGCGCTTATGGCCAAGGCTGGCGAGTCGATCAAGACGAGCGCTTGACAAATATGGTCCGCCTATATGGACCAACTACGCGCGTTCATGCGATAAGGTCCCATGGCCATTCAGGTGAACATCGCCGAAGCCAAGGCGAAACTGTCGGAACTCGTGGCCCGCGCGGAGGCCGGCGAGGAGGTGGTGATCGCGCGCCATGGCCGCCCGATCGTCGCCTTGACGCCGAAAGCTCAGCCGCAAACGGGGCCGCGCCCGTTGGGAATGTGGAAACACTTGAACCTGTCTATCCCACTGAGCGCTTTCGACCCTGATCCAGAGATCGAGGCTTGGTTGGATAAATCTGTATTTCCCGAGACGTGATTCTCATCCTCGACAGCCACAGTCTGGTCTGGGCGGCGCTGGAACCGGACCTGCTGTCCGCCAAGGCCCGAGAGGCCATCATCGATCGCACCAATCGCGTCCTGGTCAGCGTGGTTACGGCCTACGAGTTGGAATTCAAGCGACCGCGCGACCCGTTCCTGGCGAACTTGCCAATTAATCTCGACGACGTGATTAGCGGGTTGTTCTACGAGTGGCTGCCTTTGAGCCACGATCAAGCCGCGCAGGCGGGACGTCTGCCGCGACACCATGGTGACCCGTTCGATCGGCTCATCATCGCCCAAGCTTTCGCAGAAGGCGCTGGCGTGGTGACCGCCGATCGATGGTTCGCGGCCTACGGCGTTGCGGTGGTCTGGTAGCGAAAAGCCGTTAGCGCGTCGGGGTCGGGGTCTCGCCGCGATAGTCGTAGAAGCCGCGGCCCACCTTGCGGCCAAGCCAGCCCGCTTCGACGTATTTCACCAGCAACGGACAGGGGCGGTATTTCGAATCCGCCAGGCCCTCGTAGAGCACGTTCATGATCGACAGGACCGTGTCGAGGCCGATGAAGTCGCCAAGCTCGAGCGGGCCCATCGGGTGGTTGGCGCCGAGATGCATGGCCGTGTCGATGGCCTCGACCGTGCCGACGCCTTCATAGAGGGTGTAGATCGCCTCGTTGATCATCGGCACCAGCACCCGGTTGACGATAAAGGCCGGGAAGTCCTCGGCGTTGGCGGTGGTCTTGCCGAGCGACTTGGTGAAATTGACCGCCGTCTCATAGGTCTGAACATCGGTGGCGATGCCGCGGATAATCTCCACCAGCTTCATCAGCGGCGCCGGGTTCATGAAGTGCAGCCCGATGAACCGCTCCGGCCGGTCGGTCGCCGAGGCCAGCCGGGTGATGGAGATGGACGAGGTGTTGGAAGCGAGCAACGTGTCAGGACCCACGTACGGAGCCAGGGCGCTGAAGATCGACTTCTTCACCGCCTCATCCTCGGTGGCGGCCTCGATGACCAGGTCGGCGACGCCGATCCTGGCCAGGCTCTCCTGCGGCCGGATGCGGCCAAGCGCGGCCTTCATCTCGGCGTCGTCGATGATTCCCCGCGCCACCTGGCGGGCCAGATTGTGCTCGATCATGCCGAGGCCGGCGTCAATGCGCGCGCGGCTGACGTCGTTCAATTCGACGTCGTAGCCGGCAAGCGCGCAGACATGGGCGATGCCCGTGCCCATCTGGCCCGCGCCGATCACGCCCACCGTCTTGATATCCGCCATTGGCCCTCGCCTGACCCCAAGCGTTGGAAAACGCCCCTGCGCGGGGCCCCTTCTAGCACGCGCGACACTGACGCCAAGGGTTTTGCTGCAACGCAGCGAACGTCGGCCGCCCGACGGTCCAGCTTGATCCGAACTAATCTTATGTCGCCGCGGCGGCCGGCGCTATTTCCCAGCCGCGGTGAGCGCCGCCATCAGATCGGGCACGGCGGCCTTGTAGTCCGAGACCAGCCCATAGTCGGCCACCTGAAAGATCGGGGCGTCCGGGTCCTTGTTGATCGCGACGATCACCTTTGAATCCTTCATCCCGGCCAGGTGCTGGATGGCGCCGGAAATGCCGATGGCGATGTAGAGCTGCGGCGCGACCACCTTGCCGGTCTGACCGACCTGGTAGTCGTTCGGCGCATAGCCCGCATCGACGGCGGCGCGGCTGGCGCCGACCGCGGCGCCCAGCTTGTCGGCCAGGGGCTCGATCACCCGCTGGAACTCCTCGGCCGAGCCCATGGCGCGACCGCCGGAGACGACGATCTTGGCTCCGGCCAGTTCAGGCCGATCGGACTTGACGATCTCGTCCGAGACGAAGTGGACCTTGCCGCCGGCCTCGCCCGCCGCGACCTTTTCGATCGCCGCCGAACCACCCTCGCCCGCCGCCTTGAAGGCGGTCGGCCGCACGGTGATCACCTTCTTGGCGTCGGAAGACTGGACGGTCTCCAGCGCATTGCCGGCATAGATGGGCCTGACGAAGGTGTCGGGGCTGACCACCTCGATAATCTCGGAGATCGGCGCGACATCGAGCTTGGCCGCCACGCGCGGCGCGAAGTTCTTGCCGGCCGAGGTGGCCGGAATCAGGATCGCGTCATAGCCCGGCGCCATAGCCAGCACGGTGGCGGCGACGGCCTCGGCGATCTGCTTGCCGAGGTCGTCGCTCTCGGCGACCAGCACCTTGCGCACGCCCTCGATCTTGGCGGCCGCGGCGGCGACGGCGTCGACGCCCTTGCCGGCGACCAGGATATCGACATCGTTCGACAGCGCCGTGGCGGCGGTGACGGTCTTGTTGGTATTGTCCTTCAACGACACATTGTCGTGGTCGGCGACGACAAGAACGGCCATCAGATCACCCCCGCTTCGGTCGTCAGCTTCTTCACCAGTTCGTCGGCGTTTTCGACCTTCACGCCCGCGACGCGCTTGGGCGGCTCAGTCACTTTCAACACCTTGAGATGGCCGGTCAGATCGACGCCGTAGTCGCCGACCGCCTTCACGGCCAGCTCCTTCCTCTTCGCCTTCATGATGTTCGGCAGCGAAGCGTAGCGCGGCTCGTTCAGGCGCAGGTCGGCGGTGACCACCGCCGGCAGGTCGAGCTCAAGCGTCTGCAGGCCGCCGTCGACCTCGCGGGTCACCTTGGCCTTGTTCCCGTCGATCTCGACCTTCGAGGCGAAGGTCGCTTGCGGCCAGTCGAGCAGGGCCGCCAGCATCTGGCCGACCGCGTTATTGTCGCCGTCGATGGCCTGCTTGCCCATCAGCACCAAGTCGGGCTTTTCTTCCTCGACCACCGCCTTGAGCAGCTTGGCGACCTCGAGCGGTTCGACGTCGGTGTCGCTCTGGATCAGGATGCCGCGGTCGGCGCCGATGGCCAGGGCGGTGCGGATGGTCTCCTGCGCCTGGGCCGGGCCGATGGAGACGGCCACCACCTCAGTGGCGATCCCTTTCTCCTTCAGCCGCACGGCCTCCTCGACCGCGATCTCGCAGAAGGGGTTCATGGACATCTTGACGTTGGCCAGGTCCACGCCCGTCTGGTCGGGCTTCACCCGCGCCTTGACGTTATAGTCGATCACCCGTTTGACCGGGACTAACACCTTCATCGGTTTTCAGCGCCTTTTTGGCCAGCGTTTGAGATCAGGGTCTCGCGATCACGCGATGCGTACCGGCGCCGCTGCCCGCGAAAAGGCCGGCAAACTGACAACGCCGCCTTCGACTGTCAACGCGCGGCGATTTTCCGTTCGCCGGCGACGCTTGCGGCCTCGCCCGCGGCGGCGCCATAGAACGGGGATGAAACGCTCGATGGTCCCCAGGCTGCAGATCATTTTCGTGGTGATCTTCCTCGCCGCCTGCGTTGGCCTGCTCTTCCTGCGTCCGTCGGCCCATCAACCCGGCCCCGGCAACGATCCGCAGTCGAAATGCGAGGCCAGGGGCGACTGGTGGGACCCGCAGGACAGGGTCTGCGCGGTGCCGACCCCACTTTCCACCATCACCGGCCACGCCGGCAAACCGGCGCAGTAGCCGTCAGCGCGTCGCGCCCGGCCGCCAGAGGATGTCGTCGGCGCCCTTGGCGTTGGCGAAGCGGGCGGCGACGAAAAAGAGGTCCGACAGCCGGTTCAGGTATTTCAGCGCCGCCGGGCTGACCTGTTCGCCTTGCGCCTCGCCAAGACGCACCCCCGCCCGCTCGGCGCGGCGGCAGACGGTGCGGCAGACGTGCAGGGCCGCCGCCGGCGACGAACCACCTGGCAACACGAAGGAGGTGAGGGGGCTGAGTTCGGCGTTCAGCTCGTCAATCTCACCTTCCAGGCGCGCCACTTGACCCTCCAGGACCCGTAGATCCTCGGCCCCCCGCGCTCGCGCCGGCGTCGCCAGGTCCGCGCCAAGATCGAACAGGTCGTTCTGGATCCGCGCCAGCATGGCGTCCAGGAGCGGCTCGGCAACCAGCGTCGTCCGCGCCCAGCCGATCTGGGCGTTCAGCTCGTCGACCGCTCCATAGGCCTCGACGCGCGGATGGGTTTTCGACACCGCCGCCCCGGTGGCCAGCCGGGTTTTGCCGCGATCGCCGGTGCGCGTGTAGATGCGGTTCAGCGTGACCATCAGCGCCGCCCGCGCCAGAGCATGGCCGCGACCAGGACCAGGATGGCGACGAATTGCAGCACCACGCGCAGGCGCATCAGCCGGTTCGAATAGGACCGTGCGAAATCGCCGCCGCGAAACAGCGAATAGATGCCAAAGCAAAGGGTTATGAAGACCGCCGCCAGCGCCAGGGGGATCAGCCAAGTGAAGATGTCCATCACCGAACCATAATCGCCCAGGACTGCGAAGGCTACGATGACGAGGACGTGCTCAAGCGTGATTGGAGGACACCTTGTCCTCCAGGTTGCGATGCACTAAGTGAACGTGTTCAACGAACGCATTTCGCCAGCGCTGGCGACTCACTTCGCAACTAGGCCCGTGTTTTCAGCTTACAAGCGGCGCTGTGGCGCACCGTCGCATCAGAGCGCGAGCGAACAGAGATACATGCCCATATCCAGCATTCTGGTTCAGCCAGTCGCTGAACGTGTTCAGCTTGAATCGGCGCGCGATCCCGCCGCCGTCCCATCCACAACCGGCTCTCACAAAACGCCCATGAACCAACTGACCGTGGACGCCTTCGCGCCCGCCGACACCCAGCCCATGACCCGCCGCGCGCTCTCCAAGCTGCGCACCCGCCGCCAGCTGCTCGACGCGGCCAAGCGGCTGTTCAACGAGCGCGGCTACGACGCCGCCACCGTGCGCGAGATCGCCGCCGCCGCCGGCCTTTCCACCGGCGCGGTGTTCGCGAGCTTTTCCGACAAGGCCGACCTGTTCGGTGAGGTCATCGTCGATGATTGCGAAGCCTTGGCGGCGCATGTGAAGGCCGGCGACCGAGAAGACGCTCCCACCGAGGTGGCGCTCCTGCGGCTGTTCTCACTGGCCTACGCGTTTCATCGCGATCACCTGCCACTCGTCCAGGCGGCCATCGGCCACTCCTGGGTAGCCGAACCGGCGGCGGCGCGGCGGGTGCGCGGCGCAGCGCGGCGGGTGCAGGCCTTGGTCGACGAGGTGCTGCGTCGCGGGGTCGCGCGCGGCGAGCTTTCGGCCGATCTCGACATCCGACTGACCAACGAGATGATTTGGGACAGCTTCGTCGCCAGCTATCGCCACGCCATCTTCGAGTCCTGGGAGGTCAGCGCGCTCGAAGCCAGACTCGGCGCCCAGATTCAGATCCTGCTGGCCGGCTGGCGGGCCGCCGCCTAGCCAAGTTTAGCTATGTAAAAAAGGGGAGCCGAGCTTGGGGGCGAGGCAGGAGCGTAAACAGGCGACGCGCGAACGGGTCTTGGCCGCGGCGCGCGATCTGTTCGACGAGGTTGGCTACGAAGAGGCCACTATCCGCATGGTGGCGAAGCGCGCCGAGGTTTCGGTCGGCAGCGTCTTCACCACCTTCGCCGGCAAGGCCGAACTGCTCAGCCAGGTCATGGTCGATCGGGTCGAGGCCTTGCAGTCCGAGCTGGAACAGGTCACCCCGCACCTGCGCGGCCCGACCGTCGATCGCCTGCGCTCGATCATGGCGGTTCACTACGGCTTCGAGACCCGCAGGCTTCGGCTGTTCGTGGCCTACGTCGCCGCCTCATTCACCTGGGCGCACGACGGCGCGGTGACCCCGGTCGGCCGCAACGACCGCTTCCGCGGCATGCTGGCCGACGCCCTGATGGGCGGCGTCGAGCGCGGCGACGTGCGCCCCGACGCCGACCCGGACCTGTTCGTCGACACCCTGCTGGCCGCCTATGTCTGGAACTACCGCCGCGCCGCCCAGGACGGCGCCGACGCCCCGGCCCTGATCGCCGA
>DASQSO010000294.1:0-27660 GCA_035642335.1 Caulobacteraceae bacterium | reverse complement strand
GTCCTTGCCAACCGGCAGGCCGGCCTTGACCGGGTCGGTGAACACCGCGCCGTTGAAGCCGTAGCCGAAGCCCGGCCGGATCGCCATGGCGCCGACGCCGAAGCCGCCGTTGATCAGCGCCTCGGAGAGGTGGTTGCGGGTCATCAGCGCCACCGCTTCCGGCGACAGGACGCGGACCCCGTCCAGCTCGCCCTTATCCAGCAGCATCTGGGCGAAGCGGGCATAGTCGCCGAGGGTCGAGGCCAGGCCGCCGCCGCCTGACGGTGTGCGGGTGGGTTTCAGGACGTCGCTGCCCATCGGCGACCGGTCCAGTGGAACCAGGCCCTTGGAGCGGCTGGTGCGGTAGAGGGTCGCCAGCCGCCCGAGCCTCTCCGGCGGCACGACAAAGCCGGTGTCGACCATCTTCAGCGGCTCGAAGATCTTCGTCCGCATGAAGTCCTGCAGGCTCTGCCCGCTCAGCGCCTCGATGATCGCGCCCTGGACGTCCATGGAGAGGCTGTAAAGCCACTTGCTTCCCGGCTGATAGACCAGCGGCACTCCGCCGACGCGGTCAGCGAATTCCGCCAGCGACTTGGAGCCCCAGACGTCGGCTTGCTTGTAGGGCTCGTCATACGCCTCGTCGCTGCGGCCATAGCTCAGCCCGGCCGTGTGGGTCATCAGCTCGGCCATGGTCGGCTGGTGGTCGGCCGGCACGGTCTTGACCGCGCCGTTCGCGTCCAGGCCGTCGAACACCCGAGCATTGGCGAAGGAGGGCAGGCGCCTGGCGATCGGGTCTTCCGGCCGCCAAAGCCCATGGTCCCACAGGATCATCATGGCCACGGCCGTGACCGGCTTGGTCATGGAATAGATGCGGAAGATGGTGTCGGTGGAGAGTTCAGTCCTCTTATCGAGGCCGTCGAGGCCCAGTACGCTGCGCCGCGCCACCCGCCCGTGGCGCGCCACCAGGGTCACCGCCCCGGCCAGCTCGGCCTTGTCGATCAGCGCCTGCAGGCCGGCGTCGACCCCGTCCAGCCCCGCCGCCGTGAGGCCGACATCCTCAGGTTTCGCCTCTTCCAGATTCCGGGCCATCGAGAACTCCCTGACCGGCGTCGAACGCGCCGCCGAGAAACCTTGCCGATGCGCGAGGCCGCGGGCAAGCCCACCCGGATAATGGCCGGCCCCCCTGGCCAAATCCGGCTCGCGGCGCCACATCGTCTGGAGCGCGCCGGATCGCCGCGCGCCTGCCAGGCCCCTTGGAGATCAAAGCATGACCGAAACGATCGAATACGTCCCGCCCAAGGTCTGGACCTCGAACAAGGAGAACGGCGGCCGGTTCGCCAACATCAACCGGCCGATCGCCGGTTCGACCCACGACAAGGAGCTGCCGGTCGGCAAGCATCCCTTGCAGCTCTATTCCCTGGCCACGCCGAACGGCGTCAAGGTCACGGTGATGCTGGAGGAACTCTTGGCGCTCGGCCACAAGGGCGCCGAGTACGACGCCTGGATGATCCGCATCAACGAGGGCGATCAGTTCGGCTCGGGCTTCGTCGCCGCCAATCCCAATTCCAAGATCCCCGCCCTGGTCGACCGCAGCGGGCCCAAGCCCATCCGGGTGTTCGAATCCGGCGCCATCCTGGTGCACCTGGCCGAGAAGTTCGGGGCCTTCCTGCCGACCGACCCCGCCGAGCGGGCCGAGACCCTGTCCTGGCTGTTCTGGCAGATGGGCAGCGCGCCCTACCTCGGCGGCGGCTTCGGCCACTTCTATGCCTATGCGCCGACCAAGATCGAATACGCCATCGACCGTTTCGCCATGGAGGTGAAGCGCCAGATGGACGTGCTCGACCGGCGGCTGGCGGAGAGCGAGTACCTGGCGGGTGATGAATACACCATCGCCGACATCGCCGTCTGGCCCTGGTACGGCGGCCTCGCCAAGGGCGCGCTCTATGGCGCCGGCGAGTTCCTGCAGGTGCAGGACTATAAAAACGTCCAGCGCTGGACCGACGCGATCGGCGCGCGTCCGGCCGTCCAGCGCGGTCGCAGGGTCAACGCCGGCTGGGGCGAAAACCCGCTGCCCGAGCGCCATGACGCCAGCGATTTCGACGCCAAGACCGAAGAAAAGGTCGGCTAGACGGACCTGTCTATCGCCGCTGGCCGTAGGATTTGAACTTGTCCAGCACCGTGGACATCTCGGCCTCGCTGAGCAGGATCGGTCCGCCAAGGGCCATGGTTCCGCAATAGACCGCCGCCTGCTCCTCGACCTCTTCGGCGATCGAGAGGGCCGCCTCCAGGCTGCGGCCCAGCGCCACCTGGCCGTGATTGGCCATCAGGGCGGCGTTCAGCCCTTCCAATGCGTCGACCACCCCGTCGGCAAGTTCGCTGGAGCCGAAGGTGGCGTAGGGCGCCAGCGGCACCGAGGCCCCGCCGGCGACGGCGACCATGTAGTGCAGCGACGGGATGGCCCTGCCGGCGCAGGCCAGGATGGTGGCGTGCCGTGAATGGCAGTGGACCACGGCGTTGGCGTCGGGCCGGCGCTGCAGCAGCCGCTGGTGCATCCGCCATTCGCTGGAGGGTTTCAGGCCCGCATTGGGCGCCTGACCATCGGCGTCGATCAGCACCATCTGCTCCGGCTCCAGCCGCCCGGCCGGAATGCCGCTGGGCGTCACCAGGAGGCCCTCGTCGAAGCGGGCCGAGACGTTGCCGCTGGTGCCGCGGTTCAGGCCGCGCTGGTCCATGGCCTGCATCACCTGCACCATGCGGCGGCGGAGGTCGGCTTCGTCGGCGGCCATCAGGCGGTCTCCTCTGTCGGCGTCATCTGGCGCATGGCGGCAAGGGTGGCGTCAAAGCTTTCCAGCCGGCCCAGCGTCGCCAGCCCCTCAGCCACCAGCGCCGCCGTCGCGGTGGCGAACCGCGCCGCCTCCAGCGGCGGCCAGCCCCGGTCCAGCGCGGCGATGAAGCCGGCGCAGTAGGAATCGCCGCAGCTGGTGGTGTCCACCGGCGTGATGGCGAAGGCGGGCAGGGCGGTGGTGGTCCCGTCGAGCATGAGCATCGACCCCTTGCGGCCGTTCTTGATGATAACGCCCCGGGCGCCCAGGGCCAGGAAGGCCGCGCCAGCTGCCTGAAGGTCGTCGAGACCGGTCAGGGCCAGGGCCTCGGTCGCGCTGGGCATGAAGTAGTCGAGGTTGGGCAGGATGGTCTTCAGTTCCTCGAAGGCCGAGCGGCGCGGCGAGATCAGGTCGCAGGTGACGATGGCGCCGGCCTCGCGCGCGGCCTTCACCAGACCCGCGCCCGGGCCCTTGTCGAGGCCTCTGCCGCCGATACCGGCATAGTGCAGGAATTTCGCCCGCCGGACGGCGGTCATGGCCGCCTCGGTGATCCGGGCCAACCCGCCGGCGCCCAGGGCGTGGAAGTTCGGCCGCCGCCCCGCCGAATCCACCGCCAGCACCGTGGTTGAAGTCAGCGAGCCCACCTCTGTCTTCAGCAGCGCGGTGTCGACCCCGGCCTCGTCCAGGGCCATGCGCACGAAACGGCCGGCCAGGTCGTCGCCCACCGCGCCGATCAGGGCTGCATCCATGCCGAGTTTCGCGGCCACATAGGCCGCGCCGGCCGCCGTCCCGGCCGGCGCAAGCGCGATGCCTTCGACCAGAACGGTGGACTCGAACTCCGGCAGGGTATCGATGGGCCGGGCCACGACATCCAGGGTGGTCAGACCGGCAGAGACCAATCCCCGCTTCATGCGTCCTCGCCTTGCTTGCCGTCCGCGCTGCATAGGCGGTCCGGGCGTGGAGACGCAATCCTACCAATTCGTCAGCGAGAACACCCGCGATGACGCCGGAGAGGTGCGCCGCGCCCAACTCCGCGACGAGCGCATCGTGAAGATGAAGGCGAGCGAGACGGCGTGAATTCGCTCCCTTCTCCCGCAAGGGGGAGAAGGATCGGTTCTATTGCGCCGTGGCGCTCAGGCGCTGGACCACCACGGCGTCGAGCGCGCCCGTCGAGGGCAGGCCCTGGTCGCGCTGGTAGGCGGCGATGGCCAGGTTGAGGGCTGGAGAGTTCACGCCGTCATATGGGCCCTGGTAGTAGCCCAGGCGCGAGAGGCCGCGCTGGGCCGTGGTGATGTCGGCCGCGCCGCCGGCAGCGACCGGCGCCACCGTGGCCTGGGCGAATTGGGTGGTCTCCAGCTGCGGCCCCTGAGCCTGGAAGGCCATGGCCGAACGTTCGGCGGCGGCCTGGGCCTCGGGCGAGAGCTGGCTCTTCAATCGCTGCGCCGACGCGCGCGATTCCGCGTCACCGGCCCGGGCGGCGATCAGATACCACTTGTAGGCCTCGGCCGGGTTCTGGCCGACGCCGAAGCCTTCCTCGTAGAGTCGGGCCAGATTGTACTGGCTGTCGACCAGGCCGAGGTCGGCGGCGCGGCGGAACCACCGGGCGGCCAGGGTGGTGTTCTTCGGCCCGCCCGTGCCCTCGAAATAGTAGAGGGCCAGGTTGTGCATGGCCTTTTCGTCGCCGCCCTCGGCCGCGCGCTCGGTCCAGCCCCGGGCCTGGTCGGCGTCCTGCTTCACGCCGGCCCCGCCAGCCTCGTACAGCTTGGCCAGGTAGAACTGGGCGGGCGCATAGCCGAGGTTGGCGGCCTTGCGCACCACGTCGGCGCCGGACGTGTCCTTGGCCTCGATCCGGCGCACGCCGTCGGCATAGAGCTCGGCGCCAGCCTCGATCTGCGCCGCGCTGGGTGTCGGCGCGGCGGCCGGCGCGGCGGCGGTGGGCGCCATCGCCACGGCGGCCAGCGGCTGGCCGCCACCTTCGCCAGCGGCCGGCTTTTCGCCATCGACCGCGGACACCGGACCGCCGAGCCCCATGGCCCCGGCCACTCGGTTCGGCGGGGCGCCGTCCGGTTTTTGCAGCACCAGTTCGTAGCCGACCAGCGCCACGCTCAGCGCCGCGGCGCCGCCGGAGACGAAGAGGGCGGTGGTCAGGGTCGAACCGCCGCGGCCCTTCTTCAGATCCGGCCTGCGGCCGAGGCCGCCGAACATGCCGCCGCGGCCTTCGGGTTTGCGTGCGTTGCCGGCCCGGGCCTCGGCCGGGCTCAGGTTGGCCGCGCGGGCGGCGGCGCGGGCCTGTTCGATCAGCTCGCGGGTCGTGAGCGGCGTCAGCGGCGTCGGTTCGGGCCCGATCTCCTCCGCGTGCGCTTCCGGCGCCGCGTCGAGATCGGCCGCCGGCTCGGGCTCGGCTTCCACCTCGTGCGCCTCCAGCGTCGCAACCGCCGTCTCGCCGGTGATGGCGACGAACCCGTCTTCGTCCTCGGCCTCGCGCGTCGGGCCGGGGGTGAGCAGCTCGTCAGCGCTGAAGCCGCCGAAGGAGCGCGGCTCCGGCTCGACTGGGCTCTCCGCGTCAAAGCTGGCGCGTTCTCGGCCAGGTTCGCCCAAGCTCAAGGGGTCCGTCTCGGGACCGGGGTCATCGACGAAGATGCGGGCCCCGGGCTCGATCCGGCTGTCTTCCGCGAACCGCGCGATTTCCGGCTTGACGCGGGATGGGCCAGCGAGATCGCCAGACCCGGTCGGCGGCGCGTCCTCGCGGAACGGCGCGACGTCAGGGCCGATATAAGGCGTCGTTGGTGCATCGAAGCGGCCGCGGCCGAACGGCCCTGCCTCCGGATCGGCATAGGCGTTGTGGCCGAAGCCCGGCGCCGGCACGACAGTCTCGGCGTTGCGTTTGTGGGTTTCCGCCAGCCGCTGGTCGATGCGTTCGCGCGCGTCGTCCAGCAACCGGGCCGTGCGCTCCTCGGAAAGCCGGATGCGTTCGGACAGGTCGGTCGAGGCGCGTTCCTGGCGGTCTTGCAGCCGGTCGGAGACGCGGGCCATCTGCTCGCCGACGTCGTCCATGGCCTGGGCCGAGCGGCGTTCGGCATTGGCGATGCGTTCGGCCAGGCGCTCGGCGATGCGGGCGATCTCGCCGCCGAGCTTTTCCAACGCCCGGGCGCCGGCCTCGTCGCTGCGCTCCATGCGCGCTTCCATGGCCTGGGCCATGCGCGCGACTTCGCCGCCCACCTGTTCGACGGCGTCGGCCGAGCGGTGTTCGGCTTCCCGCGCCCGGCGGCCAAGGGTATCGGCCATGCGCAGCACTTCGCGTCCCATCCGCTTGATGGCGCCGGTCGAGCGGCGTTCCGCCTCCTCGGCGCCGGCCAGGCGCTGGTCAAGCTGGGCGAAGGAGGCTTCCAGGCCGCGCACGGCCGCGGAAGTGCGCTCCTCGGCCTCGCTCAGGCGCCCGGTCAGCCATTGGATGGCTTCGGCCTGTTCGTCGTCGCCCGACGCCGGCGTGGCGGCCAGCTGGGCGCCCAGGCCGTCGAGTTCGCGCTCGGCGGTCCCCAGCCGGTTCAGCAGTCCGGCGACCGACTGGTCGATGCCGCCGATGGCCAGGGTGGCTCGCCGCTCGGTCGCCTCGATGCGAGCGGAGAGCCGGTCAAGCGCCTGGGAGGCGCGCAGCACTTCGTCGCCGGGATGTTCGGGGGCTTCGAACCGTTCGTAGGATCGGGCCGGACCGGGGGTGGACAGGCCGGCCGGGCGGGCCGGCGAGGCATCGTCCGGAATCCTTTCCTCCAGGATCATCTGGTTCAGCCACTCGCCGAGCGTCATGCCCGAGCGGCGGGCCAGATCCTTGGCGATTTCGCGCGCCTTCGGATCGATCCCCTTCACGCTCCAAGGCGCGCTCGCCATCATCGCGAATCGATCTCCCAGCCCACCGCAGAGACGCTAGCCACCGATTCCTAGCGTGTAAACGCGGCCGAACCGCTAAATGTAGCGTTGCGCCCATCTCCTGTGGGCGATGTCGATCCGTTGGCGGCCGGCCTCATTTTCACCCTTGCGCTGGGAGCGGTTAACGGCCGGCTAACCATGTCGGAGTCTCGCCGCGGCCCTTGCATTTTCGCCGCGTTTCCATGGAATTGCAGCCAGCCTTTCTGGAAAGAAGCTTGGCCAAGAGACGCACCCGATTGGACGAGTGGCTGGTCGAGCAGGGCTATTTCGCCGACCTGCGGACGGCGCGCGGCTGGATCATGACCGGCAAGGTGGTGGTCGACGGGAAGACCACCACATCGGTCGGCCTGATGGTGGGCGAGGCCGCCCAGATCCACCTGCGCGGCCATGTGCTGAAATACGCCAGCCGCGGCGGCTACAAGCTAGCCAAGGCGCTCGACCGGTTCGGCGTTGGTGTCGCTAGCAAAGTCGTGCTGGACGCCGGCGCCTCCACCGGCGGCTTCACCGACTGTCTGCTGCAGGCCGGCGCGACGTTGGTCTATGCCGTCGACGTCGGCCACGGCCAGTTCCGCGCCAGCCTGGCCGCCGATCCGCGCGTGCGAGCAATGGAGCGGACCAATATCAGCGAGGTGCGCATCGCCGACCTCGATCCGCCCATAGACATGGCGGTCGCCGACCTCTCCTACCTGACCCTGTCGGTGGCCCTCGGCGAAATCCGCGCCCTGTTTCGCGACCGGAACGAATTCGACATCGTCGCCCTGGTCAAGCCGCTCTATGAAGGGCTGCGGCAAGGTGACGTGACCAGCCTGGCCGCCGTCGAGCCGGTGCTGCGCACGCTGTTCGAGCGGCTGTCGGACCAGGGCATCCACGTCCAGGGCTCCTGCGCCTCGCCTCTGCTGGGCGGCCGCGGCGCCATCGAATTCCTCGGCCGGTTTCGAGCCAGCCCCGGACTGGCGCCCGACGCCGCGGCCCGCGCCGCCATCGCCGACGCCCAGGCGACGCCGCCCGTCGCTCTGGCGCAATTGTTCGACTAGACAGTCAGCGGACCCCTTCGAACAACTTGTAGCCGCGGCCCTGGCCCAGGGCCGCGACGCGGGAAAAGCTCTGTCCCAGCGCCGCCTCGTAGGGCAGGCCGACATTGGCCACCATCCGGCAGACGCCGCCCTTGCGCAGCATGGCCGCCGCCCGGGCGATGAAGGTCTGGCCGAGGCCGCGGTCTTCCCTGGCGCCCAGGTGGAAGGGCGGGTTCATGATCACGAAGTCGAGGCCGGAGAGCGGCGCGGTGGGGTCGCGCAGGTCGGCCTGCAGCAAGGCCGCGCGAGGGTCGGCGATGTTGCGCCGCGCCGCCTCGATGGCGCGCCGGTCGATATCGATCAAGGTCAGGCGTGTCAGCTTGGGCGAGACGAGGGCGGCCAGGCTAAGCGCGCCGGCGCCGCAGCCGAGGTCGGCGCCCGCGCCGGCGAGGTCGCCGACCAGGGGCGCCAGCAGGGCCGTGCCCGCGTCCGGCCGGTCCCAGCTGAAGATGCCCGGCTGCGACCACAGGCCGAGAGCCGGTGCCTGCTGCGGCCCGCCGGCGGCGATGGCCGCTTCGATCCCCGACGGCGCCACGGGCCGCACGCAAACGCAGATGCGCTGATGTTGCTTGGCGGTCTCGGCGACCTGGCAGCCGAAGGCTTCCAGTTCCTTGCGCAGCCGTGCGCCGCCCTTGGTCTTGGGCGCCAATGCGACCAGTTCGCCGCCGGCCTTGAGCGCGCGCAGGCCTTGAGCCAGCACATAGCGCCGCTCCAGCACCCCTGGCGGCGCGGCGACCACGATGCGCCCCAGCGACCCGTCTGGCGCGTCTTCAAGGGCCGCCGCGCCCGGAACCAGCGGCGAGCATTGCGCCGCGCGCACCGGAATGGTCGCCAGGCTATGCGGCGCCGCGCCGTAGACCGCTTGCTTGTCCGTGGTGGGCATCGGCGTCTTCAGCCTTGGCCGCGGCTCGGGCGCAAGAGTCTTTTCCGTTGACTCCGGGCTCGTTATCGAGAACAAAATAAGAACATATTGGTTTAATCTCCATGCCCCTGACGCTTCTGCATCCTCTGCCCGCGCCGGATCCCACGCTCTTTCCCAGCGTGTGCGAGCCGCTGGAGGAGACGGCGGCGGCCGAGCCGGGCGATGCGGCGGCGGCCTTCGCCTTCGCGCTCGGGCGACTGGCTGGGGTCCAGGACCCACGGCCAGTGGCGCTGATCACCACCGGGCTCTGGTCGCGCGAGCGCGGCCGGCCGTTCGCCCGCGGCCTGGCCGGCTGGGGCCTCAGTCCCGAACGGCTGATCTGGATCCGCGCCGAGCGGGAAGGCGAGGCGCTGTGGGCCCTGGAGGAGACGCTGAAATCCGGCGCGGTGGCCGGCGGCCTGGCCAGCGTCGAGGCGCCGTCTTTCGTGGCTACAAGGCGGCTGGACTTCGCCGCCCGCGCCGGCGGCGCCCTCGGCGTCATCCTGCGCGCCGGACCGACGGGAGATTTGAGCGCCGCCCGGCGACGTTGGCGGATCAGGTGCGCGCCCTCCGCCACCCATCCTTTCGACCCCGCGGCGCCCGGGCGGGTGCGTCTGAACGCCGAGCTGGTGCGTCGCCGCGACGGGCCGCCGGGCGCCTGGATCTTGGAGCAGGACGATGAAACGGGTCGTCTCGGCGTGGTTGCCGGACTGGCCGGTCACGGTCTGGATGAGGCCGACCGCCAGCCCGTCAACCACCCGTCCGTCGCCGCCTGACGGCGCCCCCTTCGCCCTGATCGAGAAGGGTGTGCATGGCTTGGCCCTGCACGCCTTGAATCTGCCTGCGCGGGCGGCGGGCCTGTGGCGCGGCCAGGCCCATGCCGACGCCTGCGCCATGCTGCCCGGCCTGGTCAGCGCCCCGGCCGAACAGGACCGTGACCTCTTGGCGCTGAAACGGCTGGCGCCGTGGGCCGAGCGGTTCTCGCCCTCGGTGGCCATCGATACCCTGATCCCCGGTTTCGAGGGCCTCTTCCTCGACATGACCGGCGGCGCTCACCTGTTCGGCGGCGAGGCGGCGATGCTCGCCGATCTGCGCGGCCGCCTGGCGCGGGCAGGCATCGAGGCGCATGTGGCCATGGCCGACACCCCCGCCGCCGCCTGGGCCCTGGCGCGGTTCTCCGGTGAGACCGAGGTGGTCGCGCCCACCGGCGGCCTGCGCGAGGCGCTGGCCCGCCTCCCCGTCGAGAGCCTCAGGCTGGAGCCCAAGGCGCTGACGCTCCTGAAACGCTTCGGGCTGAAGACGATCGGCGACCTCTACGGCCTGCCGCGCGCCGGCTTGGCGCGACGTTTCCGCGGCGAGATCGGCTTTCGCGTGGTCGAGCGGCTGGACCAGGCCCTGGGCATTCTGCCCGAGCCGCTGGACCCCGAGCGGCCGGCGCCCTGCTACCGGGTCTGGACCCCGTTCGCCGAGCCGGTGATCGACATGGCCGGCGTCGGCCATCATCTGCCGGGCCTGGCCGAGGCGCTCTGCGGCCAGCTTTCCCGCGATGGGCGCGGCGCGCGGCGCCTGCGGCTGACCGGCTTTCGAGTCGATGGGCGCGTGACTCTGATCGAGGCTGGCCTGAGCGCGCCGGCCGCGACCCCGGCCCACCTGATGCGGCTGCTGCGCGAAAAGGGTCTGGAAAAGCTCGATCTCGGTTTCGGCATCGACGCCCTGATGCTCTCGGCGGAAAAGGCCGAGGCGCTTGAGGCGCGCCAGGGAGAGATGGACGAGAGCGTGGGGCCCGCGCCGACCCACGCGCTGGCCGCCCTGATCGATCGTCTGCAAGCCAGGCTGGGCGAGCCGGCGGTGCGCCGCCCGCGCTTCACCGAAAGCTGGATCCCCGAGCGCGGCGAGGCCTGGGCGCCGGCTGGCCCTGAGCCGCCGCCAGCGCCGGAGCGGGACGAGGCGCGGCTTCGCCCCATCCTGCTGTTCGAGCCGCCGGAGCCGGTCCAGACCCTGGCTGAACTGCCCGACGGGGTGCCGGCCCGCTTCATCTGGCGGCGCGCTTCCCGCCGCGTGGTCAAGGCCGAGGGACCGGAGCGTCTGGGCGCCGAATGGTGGGCGGGGCCGCAAGACAGGCCGCATCGCACCCGCGACTATTACCGGGTCGAGGACGATAACGGCCGCCGCTACTGGCTCTATCGCGAGGGCCTCTACGGCCGCGAGGACGCCGATCGCGGCCCTACCTGGTGGATCGCCGGGGTGTTCGCATGAGCGCCTATGCCGAGCTCGATGTCCGCTCCAATTTCAGCTTCCTCGAAGGTGGCTCGCAGCCGGCCGAGTTGGTCGATCAGGCCCAGGCGCTGGGCCTTGCGGCCATCGGCGTCGCCGATCGCAACAGCCTGGCCGGCGTCGTCCGCGCCCACGCCAGGGCCAAGCTGGTCGGCCTCCGCTTCCTGATCGGCTGCCGGCTGGCGTTCAGGGACGGGACCGAGCTGATCGTCTATCCCCGCGACCGCGCCGCCTACGGGCGGCTTTGCCGACTGCTCTCCATCGGCAAGAGCGGCGTGGCGGGCTGGACCATCGATGCGGACGAGACCCGCATCCCCAAGGGCGAATGCTGGCTGGACTTCAATCAGGCCGCCGCGCTGGGCGAGGGGATGATCGGCCTGGTTCCCGCGCCCGCAACCCTGGACGCTGCCTTCGAGGCCCGGCTGACGGCCTGGCGCGCGGACTGGCCGGACACGCTCCATCTCGCCGCCGCGCCCCTGCACCGCGGCGACGATCGCGCGCGGCTGGCGCGTCTGGCCGGGATCGCGGACCGGACCGGCGCGGCCATGGTCGCCTCCAACGCCGTCCTCTACCACCACTACGAACGCCGCCCCTTGCAGGATGTGCTGACCTGCATCCGTGAAAAGACCACCATCGACGAGGCGGGCCTGCGCCTGCAGGCCAATGCGGAGCGGTTCCTCAAAACCCCTGCCGAGATGGCGCGCCTGTTCCACGGCTACGAGCCGGCGATCGCCCGCACCGCCGAGATCGTCGCGGCCTGCACCTTCTCCCTCGACGAACTGGCCTATGAATATCCCGACGAGCCGGTTCCCCCCGATAAGACGGCGCAACAGCACCTGGAGGACCTCACCTTCGAGGGGGCGAAGCGGTATTTCCCCGATGGAATCCCGCCAAAAATCCTGGAGACCATCCACAAGGAACTGCGGCTGATCGAGAAGGTCCGCTACGCCGCCTACTTTCTTACCGTGCATGACATCATCGCCTGGGCGCGTGAGCCGGGGCGGGAAATCCTCTGCCAGGGGCGCGGCTCGGCCGCCAATTCCGTGGTCTGCTATTGCCTCGGCATCACCTCGGTCGACCCCACCAAGCAGGACGTGCTGTTCGAGCGCTTCATTTCCGAAGAGCGCAGCGAGCCGCCGGACATCGACGTCGATTTCGAACACGAGCGGCGCGAGTTGGTCATGCAGTACGTGTACGAACGCTATGGCCGACATCGCGCGGCGATCTGCGCCACGGTCATCCATTATCGTCCGCGCTCGGCGATCCGCGACGTCGGCAAGGCGCTCGGCCTGACCGAGGACATCACCGCCGCCCTCGCCAATACCGTCTGGGGCTCCTACGGGTCGAAGGTCGAGGACGAGCATGTCGATGCGACCGGCCTGCAACGCCAGGACCCCAGGCTGAAGCTGGCCCTCGACCTGACCGCCGAGCTGATCAACTTCCCCCGCCACCTCTCCCAGCATGTCGGCGGCTTCGTCCTGACCCAGGGGCCGCTGACCGAGACCGTGCCGATCGGCAACGGGGCCATGGAGGATCGCACCTTCATCGAGTGGGACAAGGACGACATCGACGAGCTGAAGATCATGAAGGTCGACGTGCTGGCGCTGGGCATGCTCACCGCTATTCGCCGCGGCTTCGAACTGATCAGGGCGCACTATCACCGCGCCTTCGATCTGGTCTCGGTGCCGAAGGAGGACAGCCGCGTCTACGACATGCTGTGCAAGGCCGATTCCCTGGGTGTCTTCCAGGTGGAGAGCCGGGCGCAGATGAGCATGCTGCCCCGGCTGAGGCCCCGCGAATTCTACGATCTGGTGGTGCAGGTGGCGATCGTGCGGCCGGGGCCGATCCAGGGCAACATGGTGCATCCCTATCTGAACCGCCGCGCCGAAATGCGGGCGGCGGCCGAGGCGGGACGGCCGTTCGACGTGCCGTTCCCGTCGCCGTCGCCGAAGCACGGCGACAAGAACGAGCTGAGGCGGGTGCTTGGCAAGACCCTCGGCGTGCCGCTGTTCCAGGAACAGGCCATGCGCATCGCCATGGAGGCGGCCAAATTCACCGGCGACGAGGCCAATGGTCTGCGCCGCGCCATGGCTACCTTCCGTCACATGGGCGCCATCCACACCTACGAGGAAAAGATGGTCGGGGGCATGGTCCGGCGCGGCTACGATCCCGAGTTCGCCCAGAACTGCTTCAACCAGATCAAGGGCTTCGGCGAATACGGCTTTCCCGAAAGCCATGCCGCGGCCTTTGCCTACCTGGTCTATGTCTCGGCCTGGATTAAGTGGTTCTATCCCGAGGTGTTCGCCGCGGCGCTGCTCAACAGCCAGCCCATGGGCTTCTACTCGCCGGCCCAGATCATCCGCGACGCCAAGGCCCACGACGTGGCGGTCCGCCACCCCGACGTGAACGAAAGCGACTGGGACTGCACGCTGGAAAGCTCGCACCAGCCTCTAAACCGTCATCCCCCGCTGGAGCGAAGCGGAATGCGGGGGACCCATGAACACTCACCCATCGCGGTGATCATGGGTGGTCCGGACAAGCCGGGCCATGACGGAAAAAAATGTGTCCTCCGCCTCGGGCTGCGGCAGATCGATGGGTTCAAGAAGGATTGGGCCTTGGCCATTGAAAAAGAACGCGCCGACGGCGGGCGGTTCAAATCCCTCGACGAGTTCAGGCGCCGCGTCGCCGTGCCGGCGAACGCCATCGATATGCTGGCGGCGGCCGATGCGCTGAATTCGCTGGACCTGACCCGCCGGCCGGGCCTCTGGGCCGCGCGGGGCCTTGGGGCAGCCTCGCCGGCGCCGCTCTTCGTCCATGCCGGGCTGGAGGAGGCCGATGGCCCGCCGCCCGCCGCCCTGCCGCGCGCGCCGCTGTCGGAGGAGGTGGTGGGCGACTACGAGACCATCCGCCTGTCGCTGAAGGCCCATCCCGTGAGCTTCCTGCGCGAGCGCCTGGCCCGCGCCGGCGCCGTCCCCGCCGGCGCTTTGAAGACCGCGCCGGACCAGGCGCTGAGGGCCGTCGCCGGCGTCGTCCTGGTTCGCCAGCGGCCGGGCTCGGCCAAGGGGGTGGTGTTCCTGACCCTGGAGGACGAGACCGGCGTCGCCAACATCGTGGTCTGGCCGAAGCTGTTCGACCGCTATCGGCCGCTGGTCATGGGCGCGCGGCTGCTGCTGATCCGCGGCCGCATCCAGCACGCCCCGGACGGGGCGGGCTACGTCACCCACCTGGTCGCCGAGGCGATCGAGGACCGAACGCCGGACCTGCTGACCCTCTCCGATCCGGCGCTGACGCCGCCGCGCTCGCCTGGCGACGGCGCGACCAGCGCCTCGCCCGACCGCGGCGAACGGACGCAGGAGGAACGCACCGTCCACCGCCATCCCCGCAACGTCCGCGTCCTGCCGCGCTCACGGGATTTCCACTGAACAGGCTTGGCCGCTTCCAATTGTCTTGCGCGCCGCCCCGTACAGGCGTATCGCGCCGCCGATGATCGCGCGGGGCCCCCTTGCGCGCCTCGGAGCTGCGCTTGAATGACTGGCGAGCCGCCCAGCGCCGCTCCATCGTCCACCGCCTCTGACCCCGCAAACCTCGCCAAGCCGGCCCCGCACAGCGGCGCGCATATGCGCTTCTGGCCGATGGCGGTGGGTGCGATCGGCGTGGTCTTCGGCGACATCGGCACCAGCCCGCTCTATGCCTTTCGTCAGGCCTTGCAGGCCGCGTCCGGCGACAACGGCGTCCGCCCCGACGCGGTGTTCGGTGTGGCGTCGCTGGCGCTTTGGGCGCTGTTCCTGGTGGTCACGGTCAAATACGTCATCTTCCTGATGCGCGCCGACAACAAGGGCGAGGGCGGCGTCCTGGCCCTGATGGCCCTGGCCCAGAGCGCGATCGGGCGACGAACCACCCTGGTCTTCGTGCTTGGCGTCGCCGGCGCGGCGCTATTCTACGGCGATTCCATCATCACCCCGGCCATCTCGGTGCTGTCGGCCATCGAGGGACTGAAGACAATTCCGGCGTTGCAGGATTCGGTCTCCACCGGCGTGGTGATCACCGTCAGCCTGGTCATCCTCGGCGGCCTGTTCGCGGTGCAGTCGCGCGGAACCGCCAAGATGGCGGGCTTTTTCGGGCCGATCCTGGTTGTCTGGTTCCTTTGCATCGCCGCCATCGGCGTGCTGCACCTGGTTCACCAGCCGGCCATTCTCCTGGCCATCAGCCCGACCTATGCGGTTGGCTTCCTGATCCATCACGGCACGACCAGCTTCTTCGTGCTGGGTTCGGTCTTCCTGACCGTCACCGGCGCCGAGGCCCTCTATGCCGACATGGGCCATTTCGGGCGCTGGCCGATCCAGGCCGCCTGGCTGTTCATGGTCCTGCCGTGTCTGATCATCAACTATCTCGGCCAGGGCGCCTTCGCGCTCGAGGTCCTGCACCGGGCAGGCGGCCAGCCGGTCGGCGATGTCGACTGGTTCTTCCAGATGACCCCGGCGCTGGTGCGCGCGCCGATGGTGCTGCTGGCCACCGCCGCCACCGTCATCGCCAGCCAGGCGGTGATCACCGGCGCCTTTTCGATGACCCAGCAGGCCATGCAGCTTGGCCTGCTGCCGCGGATGATCCTGCGCCGGACCTCGGAGACCGCCGCCGGTCAGATCTATCTGCCGCAGATCAACATGTTCCTGGCTGTCGGCGTCGTGCTGCTGGTCGCCGTCTTCAAGACCTCCGACAATCTGGGCCAAGCCTACGGGCTGGCGGTGACCGGCACCATGGTGGTGACTACCTCGCTGGCCTTCATCGTGGTGCGGCGCCTGTGGAAGTGGCCGCTGATCGGCGCCTTCGCCCTGATCGGGCCGCTCTGGGCGCTGGACGTGACCTTCCTGGCCGCCAATTCGCTGAAGATATTCTCCGGCGCCGCCATGCCGCTGGTTCTGGGCGGCGCGCTCTTCATGATCATGGCGACCTGGGTGCGCGGCGGCGATCTGCTGACCGCCAAGGTCCGCCGCGACACCCCGGATCTGGCGGAGTTCCTGGCGCTGCTCAAGGCCCGCCCGCCGCACCGGGTGACCGGCACCGCCGTCTACCTCACCGCCGATCCGGACCGGGCGCCCGGCGCGCTGCTGCACAATCTCAAGCACAACCGTGTGCTGCACGAGCATAACGTCATCCTGACCGTCGAGACCGCCGACACGCCGCGGGTTCCCGACGAGGAGCGGGTGCGGTTCGAGCCGATCAACGACGACTTCAAGCGCGTGCACGTGAGGTACGGCTTCATGGAGACGCCGAACATTCCAAAGGCGCTGGCCATGTGCCGCAAGGAGGGGCTGGTCTTCGAGGTGCTGTCGACCTCCTTCTTCCTCGGCCGCAAGACGGTGGTGGCCAACCTGCGCAAGGGCCTTGGCCACTGGCAGGACCGGCTGTTCATCCTGCTGGCCAAGAATTCCGCCAATCCGACCGATTTCTACCAGATCCCTCCTGGGCGGGTGCTGGAGATGGGAACCCAGGTCAGCGTATAGGCAAGACGAAGACGGGGCGGAACCTTACGGAGACGGCCATGCGGAAGGCGTTCGCGGCTTTGCTTATCCTGTTCGCCCTGGCGCCGGCGGCGCCAGCCGCGGCGTTCGACGGCGCCAGCGAGGCCCGCTACCAGAGCCTGCTGGCGGCGGCCAAGGCGGCTGGCGACCAGCCGGTGGACTGGGGCGTGCTGCGCCTCGCCTATGCCGACTCCGCCGAGTTCGACCTGACCGGCGGCCGCACCGACGCCGCGCGCAAGGCGATGTTCGCGGCGGTCAACGCCGGCGACGCCAAGACGGCCCTGACCCAGGCCAGGCTCATCCTCGCCCAGGACTATGTCGATATCGACGCCCATGTGGTCGCCGACCTGGCCAGCAAGAAGCCTGGCGATACGGCCACCGCGGCCCGCGAGCACGCCATCGTGCTCGGCCTGCTGCGCTCCGTCCGCATCGGCGATGGCTCGAGCCCGGCCATGGCCTTGAAGGTGATCACGGTCGGCGAGGAATATGCCGTGACGCGCGCCTTCGACATGACGGTGACCGGCCAGGCTTTGGTGCAGGACGGCGGCCACAGCTATGACCGGCTGAGTGTCACCGACCCGGACGGCAAGCCGCTGACAATCTATTTTCTCATTGACAACATCGTCGCCGCGGAAGGCGCGGCGGTGAAGTAAAACCCGTCATCCCCCCGCTGGAGCCGCGCAGCGGCGGAATGCGGGGGACCCATACTCACCGATCCAAGGCGGTGATCATGGATGGCCCGAACAAGAGTCGGGCCATGATGGCAAGAATTTAGTCGGCGGCCCGCGCCGCGGCCTCTGTCCACCCGAACGACGAGCCCTCAAGTTGCGGCAGGTCGTCGGTGATCTCCTGCCAGGGCGCCTTGGACGAGACGAAGGCGTGGAACCGCGGCCGCACGCCGGGATCGTCGTCGGTGGTTCCCAGCCGGATATGCACCAGACCCTTGTCGTGCCGCTCGGTCAGCACGCTGGAGCCGCAATGCCTGCAGAAGCAGCGTTTCACCCCAGGCGAGGACTCGTAGCGGCCGAGCGCGTCGGCGCCGCTGAGCAGGCGGAAACTCTCCATCGGCGCCCGCATGGAGCTGGCGAATGCGCTGCCGCTCCATTTGCGGCAGCGGCTACAATGGCAGTTGTAGGTCGGCCCCGCCGCCTCGATCTCATAGCGCACGACGCCGCACAGGCAGCTTCCGGTGATCATGTTCAGGGCCTCGGTTCGCAAGCCGATGCTTGTAGCCGATCGTCGCTTGACCCGCGACCGTCCCGGCGTAGTCTCGCGCCCACCTCCGGGGAGCCCTGCTCAAGGGGCTGAGATTCCGCTGGCGCTTCGGCGCGGCGCGGTGACCCGCTGAACCTGATCCGGGTCATGCCGGCGAAGGGAGAGAACCGGGATGGCGGAGATCCGCACCCTCTTTTCGACCCGGCGCCGGCGCCCGCCAAAGGCTTTAAGGAGCCCCGCGCCGATGAACGCCCAGACCCCCATCGCCAACACCATTCCGACCGGCGAGCGCCCCGGCTCGCGCAAGGTCTATCAGTCCGGCCTGCTCTATCCCTGCCTGCGCGTGCCGTTCCGCGAGGTGGCCGTGCATCCGAGCGCAGGCGAGCCGCCGGTGACGCTGTACGATCCGTCCGGTCCCTATACCGACCCGCACGCGACCATCGACATCGACCGGGGCCTGGCCCGCCCGCGCGAGGCCTGGGTGCTGGCGCGCGGCGATGTCGAGGCGGTGCAGCCGCGGGCCGTCAAGCCCGAGGACAACGGCGGCGCCAAGGGCAAATACCTGGCGCCCGAGTTCAAGTCCGACCGCCTGCCGCTGCGCGCCAAGTCCGGCGCCATGGTCACCCAGCTGGAATACGCCCGCGCCGGGGTGATCACCGCCGAGATGGAGTTTGTCGCCATCCGCGAAAACCTGCGCCGCGACGCCCTGGCCAAGCCGGTTCGCGACGGCGAGGACTTCGGCGCCTCGATCCCCGACCATGTAACGGCGGAGTTCGTCCGCGACGAGGTGGCCCGCGGCCGCGCCATCATCCCGGCCAACATCAACCACGGCGAACTGGAGCCGATGGCGATCGGCCGCAACTTCCTGGTCAAGATCAACGCCAATATCGGCAATTCGGCGGTGCTCAGCCAGGTGGCCGACGAGGTCGACAAGATGGTCTGGGCGATCCGCTGGGGCGGAGACACCATCATGGACCTGTCCACCGGCCGCAACATCCACAACATCCGTGAGTGGATCATCAGGAACTGTCCGACACCGCTGGGCACCGTGCCGATCTACCAGGCTCTGGAAAAGGTCAACGGCGTCGCCGAGGACCTGACCTGGGAGGTGTTCCGCGACACGCTGATTGAACAGGCCGAACAGGGGGTGGACTATTTCACTATCCATGCCGGCGTGCGGCTGGCCTATATTCCGCTCACGGCCAAACGGGTCACCGGTATCGTCTCTCGCGGCGGTTCGATCATGGCCAAGTGGTGCCTTGCCCACCACCGGGAGAACTTCCTCTACGAGCATTTCGAGGACGTCTGCGAGATCATGCGCGCCTACGACGTGTCGTTCAGCCTCGGCGACGGCCTGCGTCCGGGCTCGACCGCCGACGCCAACGACGCGGCCCAGTTCGCCGAGTTGGAAACCCTCGGTGAACTGACCAAGATCGCCTGGGAACACGGCGTGCAGGTGATGATCGAGGGGCCCGGCCACGTGCCGATGCACAAGATCAAGGCCAATATGGACAAGCAGCTGAAGACCTGCGGCGAGGCGCCCTTCTACACGCTCGGTCCGCTGGTCACCGACGTGGCGCCCGGCTACGACCACATCACCTCGGCTATCGGCGCGGCGATGATCGGCTGGTTCGGCACCGCCATGCTCTGTTATGTGACGCCCAAGGAGCATCTGGGCCTGCCCGACCGCGAGGACGTCAAGCAGGGGGTGATCGCCTACAAGATCGCCGCCCACGCCGCCGACCTGGCCAAGGGTCATCCGGGCGCCCGAGACTGGGACGACGCCCTTTCCCGCGCCCGTTTCGAGTTCCGCTGGGAGGACCAGTTCAACCTTGGCCTCGATCCGGAGACCGCGCGCGAGTTCCACGACGAGACCATGCCGGCCGAGGCCCACAAGACCGCGCACTTCTGCTCGATGTGCGGCCCCAAGTTCTGCTCCATGAAGATCAGCCAGGAAATCCGCGACTCGGCCGCCGCTCAGAACGATGTCGCCATCGCCGGCATGGCCGAAATGGCGGAGAAGTTCCGGGATGGAGGCGGGGAGATCTATGTGGAGACGAAAGGGTAGGGGAGAGCGGGTTCGTCGGCGAGAGCAAAGATTCACCGCCAAGTGCGCCAAGGACGCCAAGAGTCTGCGCTGACCTTCTCTCCTTGGCGAGCTTGGCGTTCTTGGCGGTAAAAGGCCTGGATTCCCGCCTGCGCGGGAGTGAGCGGAGGAGGGAATGGCGCCGCATATCCACATCACCGGCGCATCTGGTTGCGGCGTCTCCACGCTCGGCGCGGCGCTGGCGGCGCGGCTGGGATATGATAATCTTGATACGGATGATTTCTATTGGACGCGGACCGAGCCGCTGTTCCAGGTGTCGCGCGCAATCCCCGAGCGGCTGAGGTTGCTTCACGCGGCGTTCGACGGCGCCCCCAACGGCTGGATCCTCACCGGCTCGCTCGACGGCTGGGGCGATCCGCTGATCCCGCTGTTCGACCAAGTCGTCTTCCTCAGCGTACCGACCGAGGTGCGGCTGGCGCGGTTGGCCGCGCGGGAACGCGAGCGGATCGGCCCGGCCGTCGATCCTGGCGGGCCTATGCACGCCGATCACCTCGATTTCCTCAGCTATGCCGCCGCCTACGACACCGGCGTGTTCACCAGTCAGATGACTGGCCGCTATCGCGCGCGGCACGAAGCCTGGCTCGAACGCCTGCCATGCCCCGTGCTTCGTCTCGACGGCGCGTTGCCGACTGGGTCGCTGGCCGCGGCGGTCTGCGAGACGATCTAGGCGCCGCGAATGTTGGCAAATATTGCCAATGAGCTATCATCGCTCCCATGACTACGCGAAACATCAGCCTTACCGATCCGCTCGACCAGTTTATCGACGAACAGGTTCGCTCCGGCGACTATCAAAACGCCAGCGAGGTGGTGCGGGCGGCTTTGCGCCTGCTCCGGCGGCGGGCGGAGGAGGACGAGCGGGCTGCCGCCCGTCTGCGCGCCGCGATCCAGGAGGGGATTGACGATGTCGAGGCTGGCCGCTTTGAGACGGTGGCCGACCTGGGGCGTTGGTTTGACGCGCTCGAAGCCGAAGTGGACGCGGCTACGCGCACCGCCGCCGAATGAAGGCTGTCGTCACGGCCAGGGCGCGCCGTGATCTGTTCATCCTCCTGGCGATCAGCCGCACCCAGTTCGGGCTCGACGCCCAGCGCCGTTACCGTCTGCTGCTCGAACAGGCGATCGCCGACATCGCCGCCGATCCGCACCGGGCTGGCGTAGCGTGGCGGGAAGAGGTTTCGAGCGAGGTCTGGTTCTACCATTCCCGACACTCGCGGTCGCGCACGCCGCCTGGGCAGCGGGTTGGGCGGCCGAGGCACGTGCTGATCTTTCGCGTTCGCCAGGATCAGGTCGAGATTCTGCGGGTCCTGCACGACGCGATGGATTTCCCCAGTCACACGGCCGGTCTCTGAGCCTGGAGCAAGTCGCTGAACGTGCAGCTGTGGCCGTTCTCAAATCTCCGTTGGCCGGAAAAACGGAACGTGTTTTAGTCTCCTGAACAGCGATAACCGAACGGGAGGACGAGTCGCGTGGCGGACGGAGCAAATGTGGAGCGAGCGGCCGGCCGCCAGGCGGACGCCATCGTCATCGGCGCGGGGTTTGGCGGCATGTACATGCTGCACAAGCTACGCGAGTTGGGCCTGACCGTTCAGGGGTTCGAGGCCGGAACCGACGTCGGCGGCACCTGGTACTGGAATCGCTATCCGGGCGCCCGCTGCGACATCCCCAGCCTGGCCTATTCCTACACATGGTCGGACGAGCTGCGCTCCGAGTGGCGCTGGAAGGAAAAGTACGCCGCCCAGCCGGAGATCTATGCCTATGCCCGCCACGTGGCCGACAAGTTCGGCTTGCGGCCGCTGATCGCGTTCGAGACGCGGGTTCTGTCGGCGAGGTTCGACGAGAAGACCGATCTTTGGCGCATCGTCACCGACCGTGGCGACCAGGTGTCCGCGCGCTGGCTGATCACGGCCACCGGCTGTCTCTCCACCCCGCGCGCGCCGGCCATTCCCGGCGTCGAGAGCTTCGCCGGCGCCACCTATCACACCGGCGCCTGGCCGCATGAGGGCGTCGATTTCACCGGCCAGCGGGTGGCCGTCATCGGCACCGGCTCGTCCGGCATCCAGTCGATCCCGCGGATCGCGGCGGCGGCCGACCATGTCACCGTCTTCCAGCGCACGCCGAACTTCTCGATTCCAGCGCGCAACACCCCGCTCGGGGACAAGGACATCGAAGCCTTCGAGCAGATGTACCCGGCCTACCTCGCCATGGTGAAAGGGCCCGGCATGGGCTTTAGCGGCGGCGTTGGCGCTGAGCTGCCGATCCCCGACGATGAGGCGCAGCGCAAGCGCTACGAGGAGCTTTGGGCGATCGGCGGCGCGGGGTTCCTGGCCGCCTGGGGCAACCTTTTGACCAGCGTCGAGGTCAACGACCGCGCCGCGGACTTCGTGCGCGAGAAGATCGGCGAGACCGTCGCGGACCCGAAGACCGCCGAGGCGCTGAAGCCCAACGACCACCCGATCGGAACCAAGCGCATCTGCGTCGATATCGACTACTACGAGACCTACAACCGGCCGAACGTCGAGCTGGTGAACCTGCGCGAGACGCCGATCGAGGCGATCACGCCCGATGCGGTACGCACCGGCGAGGCGAGCTATCCGATCGACGCTATCGTCTTCGCCACCGGCTTCGATGCGATGACCGGGGCGCTGTTGGCCATCGACATCAAGGGGCTCAGTGGCGCCGATTTCCGCGACGCCTGGGCGGAGGGGCCGAAGGCCTACCTAGGCCTGGCGGTGGCGGGTTTCCCCAACATGTTCCTGATCACCGGCCCGGGCAGCCCAAGCGTGCTCTCCAACATGATCAACTCCATCGAACAGCACGTGGAGTGGATCGCCGACTGCATCGCCCATATGCGCGAACATGGCTACACCCGCATCGCCGCCGATCAGCCCACCCAGCAGGCCTGGGTCGAACACGTGGCCAAGGTCGCCGACAAGACCCTCTTTCCGCGCGCGGCGTCCTGGTACATGGGCGCCAACATTCCCGGAAAAGTGCGGGTCTTCATGCCCTATATCGGCGCCGGCTACCGCAAGAAGTGCGCCGACGTCGCCGAGGCTGGCTACGAGGGCTTCGCCCTCGCCAAGGCGCCCGCCGAGGCCGGCGCGGCCTAGGCCAGACGGGGATCAAGCGCCGAGCGCGAACGGCCTGGCTTCCGTCAGCAGCGCCTGAAGGAACGCGTCCGGCATCGCCACCATCGCCATGTGGCCGCCGCCGGCAAGGCTGACGAAGCGCTTCGCCGGCGCCGCGATGGCGTCGAGATACTCGGCCGCCAGACTGGTCGGCGTCTGGATATCATCCGAGCCCTGAATGAGCACGAAGGGCACGGCCAGCGGCGCATAGGGCGGCCCATCGCTGTAGCTGAACAGCGCGTCCCTAAGCTCGGCTAGGCTGAACGTTGCGCCCCCAAACCAGTCGATCGCCTGCTTCAAGGTGAGGCCGGGCGCGGTCAGGAGGCCTATAAGGACCTTGCTCTGCACGCCGCGCTCGCTCAGTGGCGGATGCCGACCGATGAGGATGCGCCGCTCGGTCATCATCTGCTGCATCGTCCAGGGCGGCGGCCCAAGCTCGACCAGCGCCGCCTCGCTGCGGCCGTCGCCGGCCGCCCGCACCCGCGCCAGCAGCGCCTGGTAGCCCACTGCCTCGTTGCGGGTCGAGTCCACCACCTGGCCGGCGCCGACCAGCGCGTGGAACAGCTCCGGCCGCCGCCGCGCCATCGCCACCGACACCATCGAACCCCACGAGGCGCCTAGCATGATCGCCTTCGCCCGGCCGGTGCGCCGCAACGCATGCGCCGTGACCTCCAGACCGTCCTCGGCGACGCGCTCCAGCGAAATCTCGCCCTGTTTCTTCTTCGCGCGGCTGAACGTGAGGCCGGCGCCGCGCTGGTCCCAATGGACCACGGTGAAATGGCGCTCCCAGGCGCGGGTTATATCCGCGATGAACGGCGATAAGCCGCTGCCCGGCCCGCCGTGGGCGACGACGATCACCGGATTGGCCAGGTCCTCGCCGCGGATGGAGACCCATTGCTCGATGCCGCCGACGCGCACGAAGCCCTCTTCGACGATCCCGTTCGGCGCGCGGATCGCCAGCGCCGCCGCGACGCGGGCCTGACGCCAGGCGCGAAAACCCAAAGCCGCCAGCACAAGCACGATCAGCGCGCCAAAGACGGCTTCGAGCCAGATCCGCTGCATTCTTCTTCCCCCAAACCCGCCGAGTTGGGACGCAAGCACCCTGCGGCGAACGTCGCCAGTTAACTGTGTGAAACCTTTGGACGACTGCTTAATGAGCATGGCCCAGACGCCCGGCGCCATCAGGCCCACCCTCAGGTGGTTGGCGGGGTCGGTGGTCAATGGCGCCTGTTTCCCGTTCCCTGGGTTGGCCGGCGGGCTTAAGATCGGCCCTCAAGCAAAAACAAGATCAGGGAGCGACGGCCATGGCGGTCACGGAACTCGATATCGAGGCGCCAGCGCAGATTCGGCACGGGGACGTCACCGTCTCCGACGGCGTGCGCATCCACTATCAGGAGGCGGGCGAGGGCGTGCCGGTGGTGCTGCTGCACGGCTACACCAGCTGCTGCGACGCCTCCTGGTTCGCCGACGGCATGGCCAAGGAGCTGGCCCGCACCCACCGGGTGATCGGCATCGACGCGCGCGGCCATGGCCGCAGTGAAAAACCGCACGATCCGGCGAAATACGACGGCGACCGCATGCCGCGCGACGTGATCGAGGTGCTGGACGCGCTGGGCGTGGATAAGGCCCACTTCCACGGCTATTCCATGGGCGGCGGCATTGTCGCCCACCTGATGGCCCGCCATCCCGGCCGTTTCATCACCGCCAGCTTCGGCGGCTCCGGCGTGCGCGAGAGCGACGAGGCCCTGGCCGCCCAGGCCGCGGCGCTGGACCCGCAAGGGCTCGATCCGCACCAGGACGAGGGCCGCGCCAAGCTGGCCGCTCGCGCCGACCGCGACAACGAGGCGCTGAAGGCCGTGCAGGACGGCCGCACCGCCAAGCCGTCCACGGCCCCGCCGCTGGACCTGACGAAGATCGACTTCCCGGTGCAGGCGGTGAACGGCGAGTTCGACACGCCGATCTCCAAGACCCAGAGGCTGGAACGCGAGGTGAAGGACTTCCGCGCCGTGATCCTGCCTGGCCACGGCCATAACACCGTGACCACCGCCGGCTTCACCCCCAGGCTCTACATCGACACGGTGGCGGACTTCGTGCGGGCGAACGATCTTTAATCTATCCGGCGGGGAATTCGGGCGCATGCTGTAGGATGGGGGCATGGACGACCTGACCCCCAGCCAGCGCGAGGTTCTGCGCAACCTGGCCAGCAAGAAGGCTGGCGACCCTGTCGGGTTCGTCAATATCGCCGACGCCCGGGCCCTGACCGATCTCGGCCTGGCCCAGCGCAGCCGGGAAGGCTGGGACATCACGCCGGAGGGATCGGCCCTGCTGGCGGGCGAGGCTGGAGGGTCTGCCGCGCCCGGGTCCTCGCCGCGCTAGCGCCCCCGAGGATCGCTTTTGGCCTCCCTCCCGCCGCCCGGCGAGATGATCGACATCGGCGGTCGACGCCTGCACTGCATTCGCAAGGGTAAGGGCCGGCCGACCGTGGTGTTCGAGTCCGGCGGCGGCGGCGGATCGGCGGTCCAGGACCTGCCGGTGCAGCGCCTGGTCTCGGCCTTCGCGCGCACCCTCATCTACGATCGCGCCGGCCTGGGCTGGAGCGATCCGCCGCCGCCGGGGCGCTCGTTCGTGGAGCGGGCGGGCGACCTGCACGCGCTGCTAGCGGCCGTCGGCGAGACGCCGCCCTATGTGCTGGTCGGCGGCTCCTTCGGCGGCCTGACCGCCCGCGCCTTCGCCTATCGCTATCTGGACGAGGTGGCCGGCATGGTGCTGCTCGACGCCGCCGAGGAGCAGAAATACTTCCCGACCATGGCGCTTCGCCGCGCCTGGCACGACGAAGACCTCAGGATGGCGGCCTCGCACGCGGCAAGCGGCAGGGCGCAGCGCGAAGCCGAGACCCAGCTCGCCCGGGCGCGCTGGTTCGCCGAAGACGAAAAACCGCTGCTGCTGAAAATTGTCTCGCGGCCCAGCCACTTCGAAGCCTCGCTGGAGGAGCTGACCGCCATCGACGCGACAGCGCCGGAAATGAAGGTCGCCGGCGGTTTCGGCGATTTGGGCGAGCGGCCACTGATCGTGCTCAGCAGCGGCAAGTCGCCGACCGGCGACTACGCCATCTGGGCCGAAGGGGCGGCGGAGGCGCAACTGCGCCTAGCGAGGCTCTCAAGCAACAGCGCCCACGTAGTTGCACCGCTCACCGGCCACTCGATGGCGATGGAAAACCCACCGTTGGCCACCGCCGCCATCGCCGCGGTGATCAAGGCGGTATCCGGCGCGCCGTTGGATGTGACCGAGGTCGAGCGGCTGGCTGCATTGCCGCCGGCGAGACCCTAGTAGATCCGCGCTTTCGGCGGGATGTAGGCGACCTCGTTGGTCAGGGTGAAGGCGTGCACCGGGCGGTAGCCGATGGCGACCTCGCCGCGCTCGTCCAGCCAGGCCAGGCTGTGCTTCATCCAGGTCTCGTCGTCGCGGGCGGGGAAGTCCTCGCGGGCGTGGGCGCCGCGGCTCTCCCGGCGCTCGAAGGCGCTTTTGATGGTGACCATGGCCTGGCCGATCAAGTTGTCGAACTCCAGGGTTTCTATCAGGTCGGTGTTCCAGACCAGGCCGTGATCGGCGACGCGCAGATCGGCTCTGGCCGCATGGATGCTCCGCAGCAACGCGATGCCCCTGGCCAGCACCTCGCCGGTGCGGAACACCGCCGCGTGTTCCTGCATGACCTTCTGCATCTGCGTCCTCAGCACCGCCGTCGGCGATGAGCCCGCCGCGTGCCGCAGCCGGTCGAAACGGGCCAGGTGCGGATCGCTCAGCGCCGCCTTGGGCTCAGGCTGGCGATCGCCGGGGGAGAGCATCTGGCCGCAGCGCAAGGCCGCGGCCCGCCCGAACACGGTCAGGTCGATCAGCGAGTTGGAGCCAAGGCGGTTCGCGCCGTGCACGGAGACGCAGGCCGCCTCGCCGATGGCCATCAATCCCGGAACCACCGCGTCAACCTCGCCGCCGCGCCGGGTCACCGCCTCGCCGTGGATATTGGTCGCAACCCCGCCCATGGAATAGTGACAGGTGGGCAGGATGGGGATGGGCTCGCGGGTCACGTCGACGCCGGCGAACACCCGCGCGCTTTCGGTGATGCCGGGCAGGCGCTCGTGGATGATCTTCGGGTCCAGATGGTCCAGGTGCAGGAAGATGTGATCGCGCTTCGGCCCCACGCCGCGGCCCTCGCGGATCTCCATCACCATGGCGCGGGAGACCACGTCGCGGCTGGCCAGGTCCTTGGCCGACGGCGCGTAGCGCTCTATGAACCGCTCGCCGTCGCAATTGGTCAGATAGCCGCCTTCGCCGCGCACGCCTTCGGTGATCAGCACCCCCGCGCCATAGACGCCGGTCGGGTGGAACTGGACGAATTCCATGTCCTGGAGCGGAACGCCCGCGCGCAGCGCCATGCCGCCGCCGTCGCCGGTGCAGGTATGGGCCGAGGTGCAGGAGAAATAGACGCGCCCGTAGCCGCCGGTCGCGAGCGCCGTGATCCCGGCGCGAAACCGGTGGATGGTGCCGTCCTCCAGGGACCAGGCGAGCGCGCCGCGGCAGGCGCCGTCCTCGTCCATGATCAGGTCGAGGGCGAAATACTCGACGAAGAACTCGGCCTGATGCTTGAGGGCCTGCTGGTACAGCGTATGGAGCACGGCATGGCCGGTGCGGTCGGCCGCGGCACAGGTGCGCTGCGCGATGCCCTTGCC
>DASQSO010000293.1:0-2386 GCA_035642335.1 Caulobacteraceae bacterium | reverse complement strand
CGCGTGATCAGCGTGAGCCACGTCATCTCGGCCACCGGACACCTGATGCCGGTCAGGGAAATCGCCGCCCTGGCGCGGTCCAAGGGCGTGATCTGCGTCGTCGACGGCGCCCAGGCCTGGGGCCAGATTCCGGTCGACGTGAAGGCGATCGGTTGCCACGCCTACGCCACGACCGGGCACAAATGGATGATGGGGCCGAAGGGCTGCGGGGTGCTCTACCTCAGCCCGGACGCACACGAGTCGATCCAGCCGGTGCAGTTGGAAGCCGGCCATCGGTTCGTGTCCAACTCGACGGGCGTCGGCTGCCTGCCCCTGGCGATCGGGCTGGGCGCGGCGGCCGAGGCCATGCGCAAGCGGGGCATCGAAAAGGTCGCGGCCCACAACATCGCGCTGCGCAACAGGGCCTATGGGGGTCTCGCCCGTCTGGGATTGAAGCTGGCCAGCGCCCCGCCGGGCGATCCGATGGGCACGGCGCTGGTCGCCGCCTACCTACCGGAGCGCCTGGACTCGAAGGCATTTCGCCAAGCCATGCACGACCGGCACAACGTCGTCATCAAAATGGCCGAGAAGCGCTGGTTCAACGGCTTTCGGCTGTCGCCGCACCTGTTCAACACCGAAGACGACATCGACCGAGCCCTCGCCGCGATCCGAACGGAGCTGGGCTGACTAAGGACTGCTCCCACCCGTAGCTTCCATCCGAAGGGTCTGCATCCGGCGGTCTATCGGCGCGCGCTATTAGCGGCAAATACGCGTCAGGAGCGGACGTTGGCATGCCTCCATAAACTCACCGTTCACCCGCCTGCGTTCGGCGTCATAGAAAAGGTGTGTTTTGGGCGCCGGGCGGCCGACCACTCGCGACCCACGGCAGCCCCTCTCAGCTTCCGTTTCCTGGCGTCATCGATCGGTTCTCGCGGCGATGGGGCCGGCGTCCGGCTCGTCCAATCCGACCTGGTGGAGCGCGTGTCGTATACGGCTCGCGGCCGCTAGGAAGGCCGGTTCATGGCTTTGTGCGAGGGCGGTCCAATCCGTGTCGTCCGCCTTGAGACTACGATAGAGACCCGCCTGTGAAAGCGCCTCGTCCCGCCTCCCCGATAGCTGGAGCGCGGCGGCGTTGAAGAACGGGCCCGCCGACGCCTTTGGCGATTGCACCTCGAACTCCCTGAAATTCTCGATCGCGGGCCCGTAGTCACCCAGGTACAGGTGGGAGAGACCAAGATCGAGGGGGTCCCCCTGCTCGTGCCTCTCGGCCATTTCCGTATAGTCCCTAAGAGCGTCGCGAAACTGGCCGCGCGCGAATTTGACGCTCGCGATATCGTCATAGGCGTTCGCGGAATTGGGACTCATCTGAAGATTGTGCTTCGCCTCGGCCATGGCCTCGTCCCAACGTTCAAGGGCCATGAACGCGTACACCCGGCACTCATGAGGTGACGTCGCGGTGGGCTTGAGCAGCGCCGCCCGCGCCCCAAGATCGAGCGCGTCCTCCGCCCAGGCCAGACGCTGCGCGGGAGAGGACGCATAGCCGTTGGTGATCATGGCGTAGTAGGTCAGGCAGGCGTCGATTTCGAGGCTAGCCTTGAGGTCGGTCGTATCGGGGATCGCCTTGGCCGCCGCGATCAGACGCTCGGCCGTTGGAACATCGCGGCGGCCAAGATGGTTGCTCAGGTCCATCAACCGCGCGTGGACATTCTCCGGATCCCGGTCGTTGGCCGGTCTGGCTAGCTGGTCGGCAATGAACCTTGGCAAAAGCAAGCTTCCCAGGCCGTAGTGCAGCTTCAAGACCAGGCGGCGTTCAGCCAGGGCGAGATCGGACGCCGAGTTCACGTAGTCGCCCGAGCTCAGGAGATGGCCGTCCGCGGTGTCCAGGACACGATAGGAAAGGCGCAGCCCGGGCGACGCCTTCCTCAGACTGGCTGAGACGACGTAGCGGACATCGAGTTTCCGCCCCTTGGCGAGGTCGTCGGACGGCTGCGCCCGCGTGGCCAGGATCGCGCTCAGCGGCGGAACGCGGGACTCGCCAGTCCGTCCCATCACGTCGATGGCGTCCTCTGTCAGCGCCTCGGCGGTTGCGTCCAGCGCCGGATCGCCGGACAAATTGCGGACGGGCAGAAGCGCGATCGAACGCATCGAGGGCGGCGCCTGCATTTTGCGTAGGGGCCCCCACATGAGGAAGCCGGCGACGGCGACAAGCCCGGCCGCCGACACCGCGGCGATCGCCCAGCGGCTCAGTCTGCCGAACCGGCGCGGATGTGTCGCGGCCCCGGGCGGATCGGCCCTCGTTTCGGTTTCGACGAGTTCGGTGACGCTCTGGACCATCTTTCGCCAACCGGGAGCGTTGGAATCGCCGTGCCATCCGTTCATATCCGCGCACTGGATCTGATTGAACGGC
>DASQSO010000292.1:0-2725 GCA_035642335.1 Caulobacteraceae bacterium | reverse complement strand
TGCTGCGGAGCTTCATCGGCGACGGGATCAGCATCGCCGTGCGCGCCGACGCCGACCTGCTGCGCGAGGCCGTGCGCGAGTTCAATATGGTCGACCCGCCGCGCGCCTGGCTGAAGCGTCCGGAAAACATGCTGAAGATGGTCGGCCGCTGGGCGCGCGGCCGCGCCGCCAACGCCCGCTACTACCCGCCGCCGTTCGGCCCTGACCGCGCCGAGATGATGGCGGCGCTCGGCCTTGATGTGACCGCCGAAGCCGAGGCTGCCTGATCCGGCCGGTCTTGCTCTTCGGCGCGCCCGCGAGAAACTGGGGACACACACGACTTCCGCTGTGGGATCGCGCGACAGCGTTTGGAAGTCGTGTGTGTCCCCAGTTTCAGTCCAGCCGTCGCCGGTAGCAGAGGATGGCGACGAAAAACACCGCGACCGTGAAGGCGGCCACCGGCCCCATATGGGACCAGACCGCCGTCGGCCCCTCGTCGCGCAGCAGGACGTCGCGGGTGGCGCGGATGTAGTGGGTCAGCGGGATGGTCTCGCCGATCGCCTGCGCCCAGGCCGGCATGCCGTTGAACGGAAACATGAAGCCGGAGAGCAGGATCGACGGCAGGTAGGAGAAGGCCGAGGCCTGCACCGCCTGGATCTGGGTCTGGGCAAGGGCCGAAAAGGCGAAACCCATCACCAGGTAGGAGGCCACGAACAGAGGCGTCGCGGTCACCAGCGCCCAGGTGGCCAGCGGCAGCGGCACGGCGAACAGCTGGTGGATGATGCCAAGCAGGCAGGCCGTCTGCACGAAGCCGATGACCATGTAGGGGGCGAGTTTGCCGATCAGCGCCTCGGCCGGCCCCACTGGCGTGGCCAGCAGGCTCTCCCAACTGCCGAGTTCGCGCTCCCGGACCAGGGTGAGGGCGCCAAGAAAGAGACTGGTGATCATGACGATCACCCCGACCAGCCCCGGCGCGATCGAGGAGATGTTCTTCATCCCCGGGTCGTGCAGCCAGACCATGTCGATGCTCGGCGTCTGGTCCTCGGCGTAGACCGTGGCCACCTGCTTCCAGATGCCGGTCTCCAGGGCCGCGATCACCGGCTGCACCTCGGCCGGATCGCCGGCGTCGGCGATGATGCGGACGAGCACGCCGTGGGTCTGGGGATCGCGCCCGACCTCGACGCCGATCATGGCGCCGCCATTCCGTACGGCCCTTTCGGCGGTTCCGGCCGCCCCGACCCCGCCCTTGAGAATGACCGCCGGATTGCCGCGGATGGCGTCCAGCGCCGGCGCCACCAGCCTCGGCTCGTCGGTGGCGATGGCCAGCGGCACGTTCTTCGGCTGCAGGCTGATGGCGTAGCCGTAGAGCAGGATCTGCAGGACCGGCAGCACGAAGATCAGCACCAGGGCGGCGCGATCGGCGATCAGCTGCAGGGTCTCGACCCTGGCTACCGCCAGACAGCGCCTGAAACGGAAACTCATGCCTCGCCCCTGCCCGGCAAGCTTTCCTTGACCAGGACGAAGGCCGCATCCTCCAGCCGTTTCGGTGTGTCTTCCGCCTGCAGGCCCGCCGCCTCGGCGCGGGCGCGCACGCGGGCCAAGGCGTCAGGCCGCATCAGCACCCGCAGGCGCTGGCCGTGCACATAGGTGGCCATCACCCCGTCCATGGCGTCGAGGAGACGGGCCGCGCGATGGACGTCGCCGCCGCCGATCACCACCACCGAGAACGGCGCGGTTTCCGCCAGCGCGTGCGGATCGCCCAGCGCCAGCACGCAACCGCGCGAGAACAGGGCGACCCGCCCGCACTGTTCGGCCTCGGCCAGGTCGTGGGTGTTGATGACGACGCTGTCGCCGCGCGCCGCCAGCCCGGCGATGCGCCGCCAGACGTCCTGGCGCGACTCGGCGTCGAGGCCGGCGGTCGGCTCGTCCAGCAGCACCAGGGTTGGACGGTGGATGAGGGCGGCCGCCAGCAGCAGTCGCCGCGCCCAGCCGCCGGAGAGGCTCGACGCGCGCTGGCCGCGAAAGGGACCGAGGTCGAAATCCTCGATCGCCGCCGCCACGGCGCGCTTGGGGTGGGGCAGCTCGTAGACATCGGCGCGGAAGCGCAGGTTTTCAGCTACGCTCAGATCGCCATAGAGGGCGAGCTTTTGCGGCATGTAGCCCACCAGCCGACCCACGGGCCCGCCGGACATGATGTCGTGGCCAAGCACATGACCCTCGCCGGCGTCGGCGCGCAGAAGTCCGGCGAGGATGCGCAAGGTGGTGGTCTTGCCCGCCCCGTTCGGGCCGACGAAACCCAGCACCTCGGCCGGCTGCAGATCGAGCGAGACGTCGACGATGGCCGGGCGCTGGCCGAACCGCTTGGCCAGACCGCGGACCGCCACGACTTCCTTCGCCGTCTCGGCCGCGCAATCGGACGAGGCCAGGATCGAAACCTCAGCCACGCCAACCAAACCCCGCACCGAACCGTGCCCGCGCGATCATCTCTTCGCCGTCTCCCGCCCGCCGCAAACCCAGATACTGGACCCCTCCCCGACTTAGGACGCAAGCGGCCGCGTCGCGCAAGCCCGCGACGCCGTCTTGATCCCCTAATCAATTGGCGGGATCGCGGGGCATGCGAGGCCTCATCGACCTTCAACCAACCGTCTTCGTCGGCGCGCTGATTTCCCTCGCCACGGCCTTTTGCCTTGGCGGCCTGATCGGACGCCACCTGGACCCTGAGCACGACGGCCTGAAAGCAAAAGCG
>DASQSO010000291.1:0-6664 GCA_035642335.1 Caulobacteraceae bacterium | reverse complement strand
CCCAGAGCTCCAGCGGGTCGCGGCCCATGGCGCGCAGCTCGTCGATATTGTCGGACGCGCGGATGTGGTCGGTGATGAAGTCCGGTGGATTGATCACCACGGGCCCGTCCACATGCGCCACGAGCCAGAGCGCGGCGTTGGAGTAGAAGGGCTGGGTCGACCAGCCCCAGACCCCGGGCGAGATTAGGACGACGCGGCTGGCGGCCGGCGGGCTGGCGGAGGCGAAGGCGTCGACGGCCACCGAACCGCCCAGGCTCTCGCCGGCGACGGCGACAATGGCGTTCGGATAGCGCTGGTGCGCCAGGGCCACCATGGTCCGCAGATCCTCGGTCATCAGCTTGTCGCCGCCCCAGACGCCGCGCTGGGGCGAACGGCCAAAGCCGCGCTGGTCGTAGGCCAGAGTGGCGATGCCGTCCTTGGCCCAAAAGGGGCCGGCCAGGTGAAAGGCGTTGGCGTAATCGTCCAGACCGTGGACGGCGACGATCACCGCCCAGCGCTGCTGGCCGCCCTCGGGCGTCCATTGTTGCAGGCCGAGCCGGGCGCCGTCGAAGCTGACGAAGGCGCCCGGCTCCAGGCGTGGGCCGGTAAAGGCGCCCGGCGGCGTAAAGGCCTGTTGCACCACCGGGCCGCAGGCGGCCAGCGACAGAAGCGCCAGAACCAGGAGTAAGCGTCGAACCATCGAAAGCTTAAGTCGCCCTACCCGCCCCGCTTGATGGTCTCGCGGGCGACCACCAGCTGCTGGATCTGGCTGGTGCCCTCGTAGATGCGGAAGATGCGCACGTCGCGGTACAGCCGCTCGATGCCGTAGTCGGCGACATAGCCGGCGCCGCCGAAGATCTGCACCGCCCGGTCGGCGACCCGGCCGACCATTTCGGAGGCGAACAGTTTGGACGCCGCGGCTTCGAGGGTGACGCTCTCGCCGGCGTCGCGCTTGCGGGCGGTCTCCAGCACCAGCGCCTTGGCGGCCATGGCCTCGGTCTTGGAGTCTGCGATCATCGCCTGGATCAGCTGGAAGCCGGCCAGGGCCTGGCCGAACTGCTTGCGCTCGGAGGCATAGGCGACGCAGTCGACCAAGAGCCGCTCGGCGACGCCCACGCAGACAGCGGCGATGTGCAGCCGGCCGCGATCCAGCACCTGCATGGCGACCTTGAAGCCCTCGCCCTCCTCAGCCAGGCGGTTCTCCGCCGGCACCCGGACGCCCTCGAAGATGACGTCGCAGATGTGCGCGCCCTGCTGGCCCATCTTCTTTTCCGGCTTGCCGACCGACAGGCCCGGCAGGTCGCGCGGCACCAGGAAGGCCGAGACGCCGCCGGCGCCCTTCTTCTCCGGGTCGGTGCGGGTCATCACCGTGAACAGGCCGGCCTTGTTGGCGTTGGTGATGTAGCGCTTGGCGCCGTCCAGCACATAGACGTCGCCCTCGCGCCGGGCGCGGGTCTGCACCGCGGCGGAATCGGAGCCGGCCTCGGGCTCGGTCAGCGCGAAGGAGGTGATCAGCTCGCCCGAGGCGATCCGCGGCAGCCATTTGGCCTTCTGCTCGGCGGTGCCGAACATGACCAGGCCCTGGCTGCCGATGCCGACATTGGTGCCGAAGGCCGAGCGGAAGGCCGGCGAAGTGCGGCCAAGCTCGATGGCGACGCGGCACTCGTCCTCCATGGACAGGTCCAGGCCGCCGTACTCTTCGGGGATGGAGAGGCCGAAGAGGCCCAGCGCGCGCATCTCGCCCAAGATTTCCTCGGGGATGGCATCGTTCTCGGCGACTTGCGCCTCCAGCGGCCGCAGCCGTTCGGAGACAAACCGGCGCACCGCCTCGATGAGCTGAATGCGGGTATCGACGTCGAGGGCCATGGTCTTTTTCCCTTGGCAAAGGCTATGCAACGCACGCGCAGTCTTAAGGCGCGGGCCGGAAGGGAGCAAACATGGCGGACGGCGATGACTCCAGCGCAATCTGGTCCGGCAAGCCGATCGCCGAGGGCGAATGGGCCGGATGGAGCGCCTATAGCGGCGATCCGTTCGAGGACCTGGCCGGGCCCTTCTATGCGCGCACCGACGAGGCCGGCCAGGTGGTCTGCGCCTTCCGAGCTGAGCGGCGGCATATGAACGGCAGCGGCTTCATGCACGGCGGCTGCCTTCTGACCTTCGCCGACTATGCCATCTTCATGATCGGCCGCGAGGCGCTGAGCGGAACCGGCTCTGTGACCGCCTCGATGAACGCCGAGTTCATCGACGGCTCGCGCGAGGGCGAGCTGATCGAATGCCGCGGCGAGGTGGTGCGGGCCGGCGGCTCGATGGTCTTCCTGCGCGGCATGATCACCACCGGCGGGCGGCCGCTGCTGAACTTCTCGGCCATCATCAAGAAGGTGCGCCGGCGGGATTAGCGGCCCCCCGAAAGCCCTCCCCCTCGATGGGGTTGGGTGGGGGTGAGACCGCCGAGATGGGGCGACGAACGCGAGTGGATGCAGGCGCCGGTCGGCCCGGCGTCCAACAACCCGCATCGCTTGACGCGCTGACCCCCACGCACCAATAGGACTTAGAATTCTTTCCCAAGAAGGACGAGCGACATGGCGGACATCCGCTTCGATGGCAAGGTGGCGATCGTGACGGGCGCGGGCGGCGGACTGGGCCGCCAGCATGCGCTGGAGCTGGCGCGGCGCGGCGCCAAGGTGGTGGTCAACGATCTGGGCGGTTCGGTGGACGGCTCCGGCGGCTCGTCGGCGGCGGCGCAAGCCGTGGTGGCCGAGATCAAGGCCTTTGGCGGCGAAGCCATGGCCGACGGCGCCTCGGTCACCGACGACGCCGGGGTCGCCAACCTGGTCAAGACGACCATGGACGCCTGGGGCCGCATCGATATCCTGATCGCCAACGCCGGCATCCTGCGCGACAAGTCCTTCTCCAAGATGGAGATCGCCGACTTCCAGGTGGTGATGGACGTGCACCTGATGGGTACGGTGAAGCCGACCAAGGCGGTCTGGGAGATCATGAAGGCGCAGAACTACGGGCGCATCGTGGTGACCACCTCCTCGACCGGCCTCTACGGCAATTTCGGCCAGGCCAACTATGGCGCGGCCAAGCTCTCCCTGGTCGGGTTCATGAACACCATCAAGCTCGAGGGGCAGAAGAACAACGTCCACATCAACGCCATCGCCCCGGTGGCGGCGACGCGGATGACCGAGAACATCCTTCCCCCGCAGATCGCCGAACGGCTGAAGCCGGAATATGTGACGCCGGGCGTGGTCTATCTGGTGTCCGAGGAGGCGCCGACCGGCGTCATCCTCACCGCCGGCGCCGGAACCTTCGCCCTCGCCCACATGTGCGAGACCGAGGGGGTCTATCTGGGCGAAGGCGGCCTTTCGGTGGAAGAGGTGCGCGACAACTGGGCGAAGATCACCAACGAGGCCGGCCAGCAGGCCTATGGCAACGGCGGCCTGCAGACGCAGAAGTTCCTCGCCAAGGCCATGGCCGCCCACCCGGCGGAATAGGCGGTTTCCTCGGAGGCCCGGAGGGGCGACCCGGGCGGATGGGGCTTGCGTCCTGGCTAACCGGCGTTCAGTTTGACCGATCGAACGTCCGCCAGAGACGTCCGTGTGGAAACATGACTCCAGGACCTCGCGCGTGACCTCAACGACCAGCCCATCGTCCCCCTACCCCCGGCTTTCGCTGCCGGGGCTGATCGCCTTCTCCCTGCCCGGCCTGCCGACCGGCGCGTTGGCGGTGGCCCTGGGAGTCTACCTGCCGCGCTACTATGCCGGACATTTCGCGCTCGGCCTGGCGGCGATCGGCGGCGCCTTCGGCATCGTGCGGCTGATCGACACCTTCTTCGACCCTTTCATCGGCGTGCTGATGGACCGCACCCACACCCGCTTCGGCCGCTACCGGCCCTGGCTGCTGGCCGGCGCGCCGATCCTGATGCTGGCGGTCTTCATGCTGTTCAATCCGGTCACCCGGGTGACCTATCCGTACCTGATTGCCTGGCTGTTCATCTATTACATCGGCACCTCGGTGCTGGGCCTCTCCCACTCCGCCTGGGCCTCGGTGATCGCCGCCAACTATCACGAGCGCTCGCGGGTGTTCGGCGTGATGCAGATCGTCGGCGTGCTCGGCGCCGTCGCGCTGCTGGTGCTGGCCACGGCGATCGGCGGCAAGGCCGTGCCGCTGATGGGCTGGTTCGTGTTCTTCTCGGCGCCGTTCGGCGTGCTCATGGCGCTGGCCAGGACCCCGGAGCACATCGTGACGGACGCACGCAGCGAGCGGTTCGGCGCGCGCGACTATTGGGAGATGGTCACCCGTCCCGACATGCGCCGCATTATCATCGCCGACTTCTGCCTGGCGCTCGGGCCCGGCTGGATGGGCGCGATCTACCTGTTCTATTTCCATGACGCGCGTGGCTTCACCATCGCCGGGGCCAGTCTCTTGCTGGGCATCTACGTGTTCGCCGGCGTGTTCGGGGCGGGCATCCTCAGCCGCCTGGCCATGCGATTCGGCAAGCATCGCACGCTGATGGTCTCCGCGGCCGGCTATTCGCTCGGCCTGATCACCCTGACCTTCATGCCCAGGGGCAGCATGGCCCTGGTCGCGCCGTTCATGTTCATCATGGGCTTTTTGGCCACCAGCTTCGCCCTGCTCGACCGCGCCATGGTCGCCGACGTCGGCGACGCCGTGCGGCTCGAACAGGGCAAGAACCGCGCCGGCCTGCTCTATGCGATGATCACCACCACCCAGAAGGTCGCCGGCGCGCTGTCGATCACCTTCTCCTTCGCCGTGCTTGGCGCGATCGGCTATCAGGCCAAGGACGGCGCCCACAACACCGGCGCGGCGATCCATGGGCTCGAGCTGGTCTATCTGATCGGGCCGGTGGTGTTCGTCATGCTCGGGGCCGCCTGCTACATCGGCTACAAGCTCGACGACAAGCGCCACGCCGAGATTCGCCGGGCGCTGGACGAGCGTGATGGCCTGACGCCGGTATCGCCGATCATCGACGGCCTGACGGGTTCGCAGGCCGAACCCGGCGTCATTATCGACCCCGCCCCGGCCGAGTAAGTTGACCCCGCGCGAATTCACGCGTGCGCCGCGGTCAAGGGCGTGATCTAGTTCCGCAAATTAGGAACGCCAAAGGCGTCCAGTATCGATTTCGGGAGGATCGGCCTTGACTTCACAAACCGCCTCAGCGCCCGCGGCGACGGCCAGGACATCGCTGCCAACCGTGTTCGCCTTCGGGTCGATGGGGGTCCCCATAGCGGCCCTCGCGGTCGTCGCCGGCGTCTACCTGCCGCGCTACTACGTCGGCCTGGGCTTGAGCTTCCTGGCCGTCGCCGGGGCGATCAGCCTGGTGCGGTTCATCGACATCGTCTTCGATCCGCTGGTCAGCCTGGCGATGGACCGCACCAAGACCCCGATCGGCCGCTATCGGCCCTGGCTGATCATCGGCGCACCGATCGTCATGCTGGCCACCTGGAAACTGCTCTCGCCGGCGGGCGACTTTACCACCGGCTACCTGATCCTCTGGTCGCTGGTCTACGCCGCCGGGTCCTCCATGGTGCTTCTGGGCCTGGCCGCCTGGACGGCGAAGCTGGCGCTCAGCTACAACGACCGCTCGCGGGTCTATGGCTGGACTACCGGCATGGCGGTGATCGGCGCGCTGGCGATCCTGCTGCTGCCGGTCTTCACCCACGGCAAGATCGTGCTCGGCCAAGCCAAGAGCATGCCGACCGTCGGCCTGATCCTGATCGTCGCCATCCCGGTCGCGCTGCTGATCTGCGCGCTCTTCACGCCGGACAAGATCTCGGCGACCACGCCGCGGCCGCGATTTTCCATGTCCGACATGATCAACGCCATTTCGCGCCCGGCGATGATCCGCATCATCCTCGCCGACCTTCTGCTGACCCTCGGGCCAGGCACCACGGCGCCGCTTTATGTCTATTTTTTCCATGACGCCAAGGGCTTCAGCGTCGCCAATGTCGGTTTCCTGCTGGTCTTCTATATCGGCGCGGGCCTGTTCGGCGCGCCGCTGTGGGGCCGCGTCGCTCAGCGGTTCAGCAAGCATCGCACGGTGCAGATCGCCTGCGTCGCCTACGCCATCTGCCAGACCATTCTGATGGTGATCCCCAAGGGTCTTTTGCTGCCGACCTCCCTGGGCATGTTCGCGGTGGGGTTCTGCGCCAGCGCCTTTCTGGTGCTGGTCCGTTCGATGGTCGCCGACATCACCGACGAAGTGCGGCTGGAGCGGGGGCAGGACCTGACCAGCCTGATCTTCTCGATGGTCACCACCACCACCAAGATCGGCGGGACCATCACCGTGCTGATCGTGTTCCCGATCCTGGCGGCGGTCGGCTACAACGGCAAGGAAGGGGTGGTGAACACCCCGCACGCCATCTTCGGACTGGAGATGTGCTACCTGTTCGCGCCGATCATCCTGGTCTGGTTCGGCGGGGCGATGTTCTTCGGCTACAAGCTGGATTCCAAGCGGCACGCCGAGATCAGGGCGGCGCTGGAATCCCACGACGAAGCCGCGGCGCTGGAAAGCCTGACCGGACAGACGGCCATGACCGAGGCGCCGGCGGAGTAGCAGCGGCCGTTTCAGCCGCGGCGGTCGGACCCAGCGGCGCGGCGAGATAACCGCCGAACTCCGTGGGGAAATCCACCGACACGCGGGCGTGGATGCGGCCCTGGC
>DASQSO010000290.1:0-8326 GCA_035642335.1 Caulobacteraceae bacterium | reverse complement strand
GCCGATTGGCTAAGCCGCCGGGCAAAACTTGACTGAAGCGTGATAATGCGGGAGCGAGTTTCGAATATGGCTTCTCCAGTCCAGCGTGAATCAGGCCGCTCTCGGGAATTGCAACGTAGAGAAATTGACCTGTTTCTCCGTCAATAGGCCCATTCCAGGAACCTCCGCCCGGACTGAGGTCCGCCCCGACGCGAACAAGCAGACCGTTCATCGTTGCCACCTATCGAACGGACCGTCACAAACTTCGCGCGGCCCACATCACGGTCCAACTCTACCCTGCTTCCCATTCCGGCCCAAGCGCGCGGCAGACCCGACAAAAGGCCGCTCAGGGCCGCGAGGTATCTTTGCGATGTCACTGGAACGCTGACCGTCAATCTGGCGCGGCGGGGTCGAAATCTGTTCAAACCCCCGCTTAAGGGGGCGGCCGGTGGCGCCGACGTGACCCAACCAGCGGCACAGCCTAAGCTGGGCTTCAAGCCAGGGGAGGCAAAGCCATGACGACCGTAAACCCGCCGATCATCTCCGCGTTCACCGCCGGGATTCTGATGCTGCTGCAGACCGCCCTGGTGTTCGCGGCGGTCAACCAGCGACGTCTGCACGGGCCGTCGCTGGGCGAAAGTTCCGATCCGAACGTGATCCGGGCGGTGCGCCGGCATGGGAACCTGGCCGAGAACGCCGCCATCTTCATCGCCTGCGTGGCGCTGCTGGAGATGCTCGGCGGCGGGCGGCCGTGGGTCGCGATCCTGTGTGCGGCCTTCCTGATCGCGCGGCTGTCGCATGCTTTCGGCCTGTCACTGAAGAACACCGTCAACGGCTTCCGGGTCGTCGGCGTGGTCCTGACGGTCGCGGTGGGGCTGGGCCTTGGCGGGCGGCTGATCGTGGTCGCGGTTCAGCGCTTCGCCGGCTGAGCGTCCGAACCATGAGGCCCCGCTATGAAGCCAGGACGTCGGCGTGCTCCGGGTGGCGTTTCAGCCAGGCGGCGGCATAGGGGCAGAGCGGCACGATCTTGCGGTGATCCGCGCGGATGCGCTCCACCAGGCCCTCCATCAGACGGCCGGCGGCGCCGGTTCCCTGCAGGGCCGGCGGGGCCTCTACATGCGGGATGCTCACCCGGTCGCCGTTGACATGATAGTCGGCGAAGGCGGTCAGGCCGTTCTCGGTCAGCTCGAAACGATGCTCGGCCGCATTGTCGGTCACGGGATTGGGGGCGTCTGTCATGCGGGCCTCGCGAAAATCGGAATACTCCAGGGAATCGGCAGTTTAATCCTCGATCGATGACGCGGTTGCGTCAAAGCCGCTCGACAGCCATGGCCACCGCCTCGCCGCCGCCGATGCAGAGGCTGGCCAGGCCGCGCCTGGCGTCCCGCGCCTCCAGCGCCGCCAGCAGAGTGGCCAGGATGCGCGCGCCGGACGCGCCGATCGGGTGGCCGAGGGCGCAGGCGCCGCCGTTGACGTTCAGCACGTCGTGCGGGATCGACAGCTCCCGCATGGCGATCATCGCCACCACGGCGAAGGCCTCGTTGACCTCGAACAGGTCGACATCGCCGATGTCCCACCCCGCCCGCTCCAGCGCCTTGCGCATGGCCGGGACCGGGGCGGTGGTGAAGAGGCCGGGCGCCTGGGCGTGGGCGGCGTGGCCGGCGATCCGCGCGATCGGCGTCAGGCCCAGCCGCTCGGCGACGGAGGCGCGGGTCAGGACCAGGGCCGCGGCGCCGTCGGAGATGGATGAGGCGTTGGCGGCGGTGATGGCGCCGTCCTTGGCGAAGGCGGGTTTCAGGGTCGGGATCTTGGCCGGATCGGCCTTCAGCGGCTGTTCGTCGTCGCTGACCACCACCGTCCCGCCGCGGGTCTCCACGCTGACCGGCGCGATTTCGCCGGCGAAGCGGCCGCCCTCGACGGCGGCGCGGGCGCGGGCGAGGCTTTCCACCGCATAGGCGTCCATGGCCGCGCGGCCGATCTGGTAGTCCTTGGCCGTGTCCTCGGCGAAGGCGCCCATCAGCTTGCCGGGCTCGTAGGCGTCCTCCAGCCCGTCCAGGTACATGCTGTCGACGACGCGGTCGTGGCCGATGCGCGCGCCGCCGCGGTGCTTGGTCAGCAGGTAGGGCGCGTTCGACATGCTCTCCATGCCGCCGGCGACGATGATGTCGGCGCCGCCCGCCGCCAGGGCGTCGTGGGCCAGCATGGCGGCCTGCATGCCCGAGCCGCACATCTTGTTGACCGTGGTCGCCTGCGTCGACAGCGGCAGGCCGGCGCCCATTCCCGCCTGACGCGCCGGCGCCTGGCCCAGGCCGGCGGGCAGCACGCAGCCCATGATGATCTGGTCGACGGCCTCGGGCGAAACCCCGGCGCGCTCGACCGCCGCCCTGACCGCGACGGAGCCGAGTTCGGTCGCCCTGACCGCGCCCAGCGAGCCCTGGAACCCGCCCATCGGGGTGCGAGCATAGCCGGCGATGACGATGGGATCGCGATCGGTCTGGGCGGGCATGGATGCGTCCTTGGCTGAGGTAGGGGAAAGGTGGGACGCCGGGTTTGCAAACGCAACGCGCTTGTCATCCAGATTTGTCGCGCGCAACATCACGGATATGGGAAGAACAGCCGACTACTCGCGGCAAATCTGCTCCGTCGCGGCCACTCTGGAGGTGGTCGGCGATCCCTGGACCCTTCTGATCCTGCGCGACGCCTTCGCCGACGTGCGCCGGTTCGAGCAGTGGCAGGAGCGGCTGGGCGTCGCCCGCAACGTGCTGGCGGCGCGGCTGAAGAGCCTGGTCGCCCACGGCGTGCTGGAAAAGCGGCTCTACAGCCAGCACCCGCCCCGCCACGAATACGCCCTGACCGCCAAGGGCCGCGACCTGCACGGCGTGCTGCTGACCATGGCCGCCTGGGGCGACCGCCATGTCTATTGCGCCGGCGGGCCGGTGGAGTTCGAGCACAGGGCCTGCGGCGCGCCGTTCGAGTCGCAGGTGACCTGCAAGGCCTGCGGCGAGCCGGTCGGGCCTGGCGACCTGAAACGCCGCGCCGGGGCCGCCACCGCGACGGTCGGCGAGGCCCTGGCCGATTCGTCCGGGGTCCTGGCCTCAAGCGCGCTTTAAGGCGGCGCCGATGTAGCGGTTCTGGGCGACCTCCTCGGTCACCACCTCGAAACCCGAGAGCCAGGCCGTGCCGAAGGAGGTGGTGATGGCCACGTCAGCCGCGTCGCGCCCGTGCGCCATCGGGATGCGGCCGATGCGGGGGGTGTTGTGCCGCGCGTCGAAGGTGCGCCAGGCGCCGCCCAGATAGACTTCGAACCAGGCGCTGAAGTCCATCGGCGCGTCGATCGGATCGATGCCGATGTCGCCTAGATAGCCGGTGCAATAGCGCGCCGGGATGTTCATGCAGCGGCAGAGCGCCACCGACAGGTGGGCGAAGTCGCGGCAGACGCCGCGACGCTCGTCATGCGCTTCGGCCGCCGTGCGCGTCGGCCGGGCGTGCTGGTAGCCGAAGCGGATGCGGTCGTGGACATAATCGACGATCGCCTGAGCGCGCGCCCATCCCGGCTCGACTTGGCCGAACAGCGACCAGGCTATCGGCGCGAGCAGCTCCGTCTCGCAATAGCGGCTGGCCAGCAGATAGGTCAGCACCTCGTCGGGAAGCGCGTCGATCGGGTGTTCGGCCGCCGCCGGTTCGACCGCGTCTGGGAGGCCGGAGTCATCGATCACGAAGTCGGCGCGGAAGGTGGTGGGGCCCGCCGGCGCGACCAGTCGATGGGCGATGTTGCCGAACAGGTCGCGATAAGGGCGCAAGGGGGTCTGGCCGGTGGCGGTGATCTGCTGATTGGTCACCAGATCGGCCAGCCGCTCCGGCCGGATGCTGAGCAGCAGGGTCATCGGCGTCGGCGCCGGGCAGTCATAGGTGATCCGGTAGCCTGCGCGGATGAGCATGGCCGGAAGTCCTTTCTGACAGGTGTTCGCCGGTCGAACGTCCGCACTCCGATTTCGTTCGCGAAAATCGTGCGATGTTCAGGCGAATCCGGGCCGGGTCAGGCGGTGATCGGCCGCCGCGCCGGGCGGCTGGCCGTCTTCGGATCGCCGAGCCGGCCGCCGCGGATCTCGTCTTCGGGGACCACGTCGACCTCGACCTTCAGCGCCTGTTCGCCTGGCGCCAGGGTCAGGCCGTCGATCGGGGCGACGTCGGCATAGTCGCGGCCCACCGCCAGGGTGATGTGGTCGTTCCGCGCCAGGATGGCGTTGGTGGGATCGAAGCCGATCCAGCCGTAGTGTTCCCCGCACCACAGGCAGACCCAGGCGTGGGTGGCGTCCGACCCTTGCAGTCTCGGGCGGCCCGGCGGCGGGTTGGTGCGCAGATAGCCGCTGACATAGGCCGTCGGCAGGCCAAGGCCGCGCAGACCCGAGATCATGATGTGGGCGAAGTCCTGGCAGACGCCGCGCCGCTCGGCGAAGGCCTCGGCGGCGGCGGTGGAGACCGTGGTCGCCTCGCCGTCATAGACGAAGCCGTCATGGATGCGGGTCATCAGGTCGACGGCCGCCTCGAAAATCGGCCGGCCAGCGGGGAAGCTCTCCCGGGCGAAATCCGTCATCTCTCGGGTGATCGGGGTCCGCCTTGTCGGATAGAGGAAGCTCGCCGGGCTGTCCGAGTCCAGGCCGGAGGTTTCGAAGGCGGCGCCGCGCACCGTTTCCCAGGCCGGACTGTCGGCCGCCGGCGGGACCGGCTGGGCGTGCACGTCGACCCGGGAGTTCGCTTCGATCACCAGGGTCTTGTGCGGCCTGTCGATCAGCACCGTCAGCGTCTCCTCGCCGAACGGCCCGATGCGCCGCAGGGCGTGCGACGGCTCCGGCGCGATGGCGATGAGGTTTTCCAGCACGGTCTGGGCGGCGCTGGACGGCGGGGTCAGGCGCATCACGCAGCGCGCATAGGTGACCTGCGCCTCATAGGTATAGGTCGTCCGATGCCGAACCCAGTAGATCACGCGAGCGCGGCCAGCTTGACGGTGGGCACGGCCTTGGCGCCGTGCAGGAAATAGCGTTCGGCGATGGCGTCGGAGAGCCGCATCAGCGCTTCCTCGAACTCGAAGACCCGGTCGCCTTCCAGATTGGCGGCGTCCTCGGTCTCGATCTCCGTGGCCAGCGGCAGCAGGATGCGGTTGGGCGCCTCCAGCATGCCGTCGTCCAGCAACGACGGCAGGGCGGCCAGATGGTCGCGGACGGTGAAGACCTGGAACGCCAGGGAGCGGGTGTTGAAAGCGTCCAGCATCACCATGTCGCGCGTTGGCGCCAGGGCCAGCCCCACCAGATAGCGGGCGCGATAGGTGATCTGGCTGTCGACGAGATCGAGCAGCAGGTCGAGATCGTCGACGGTGGCGTCGTCGTCGGCGAGGGTGCGGACGTAGCGGCAGACGTTGATGCCGCGCTCGATGCGCCGGCCCATGTCGAGGAAGCGCCAGCCGGCGCCGCGGTTCATGTTCTCCTGAGCAAGGCCCGACAACGAGGCGAGCACCTGGAGGGCCCGTTCGACCTGCCCGAGGATGCCGGCCTCCGACAGCACCTCGCCGGCGCTTTCCTTCAGGCGGCCTTCGAGGTTAAGCAGCAGGGTCCAGAAGTCGGCCGACAGCCGCTCGCGCATGCTGGCGGCGGTGCGGCGCGCCGAGCGCACCAGGCCGCTGACCGAGCCCACCGCCTCGGGGTCGTGCAAGGCGGCGTTGGCGGCGTCGAGGGCGCGGCCGCCGATCGCCTCCTCGTCGATGGCGCCCCAAGCGACCAGGATCAGTTGCAGGCGATCGAGAGTCTCGCCGGTGGCGTGCACGGCGGCCTCGGAATCCATCAGGCTGGTGCAGAGGCTGCGCACCAGCCGAAGGGTCGCCTCGGCGCGCTCAAGATAGCGGCCGAGCCAGAACAGGTTGTCAGCCGCGCGGCTGGGCAGGTTGCCGAGGATGCGGCGGACCTTCACCGAGTCCGGCGCCGCCATCAGGCTCATGCGCGGCACCGGCTTGTCGGCGATGACCCAAACGTCGGAGGTGCGCGCGTCCTCGCCCATGGAGATGGCGCGGACGTCCGGGTGGACGGAGGTGCGGCAGAAGCCCCCGGGCATGACGCGCATGCCGTCCGGGGTCGCCGCCACATAGACCCGGAGCACGAAGGGCGCGGGCTCCAGGCGCCCGTCGCGCAGCACCGGCGTGGTGGAGAGCCGCACCACCTCCTGGCCGACGAAATCGCCGGGCCGGTCGTTGAAGCGCTGGATGAAGGCGTCGCGCTGGTCGGAGGTCAGGTCGGCCATCAGTCTGGGCCGCACCGTCGTCCCGTCGGGCCCGAATCCGTTGAAGGCCGGCGCGATGGCCAGGGAATTGATCTCGTGCTCGACCAGAGCCCGCTCGGCCGGCTGACCGCACCACCAGGTCGCCACATTGGGCATCTTCAGCTCTTCGCCGAGCAGGCGTCGGCAGAGCTTCGGCAGGAACCCCAGCAGCGCCTTGGACTCCACCACGCCCGAGCCTGGCATGTTGAGCACCGCGACGCCGCCTTCGCGGATCGCCTCTATCAGGCCCGGCACGCCGAGGCGCGACTTGCTGTTCAGCTCTAGCGGATCGATAAAGTCGGCGTCGACGCGGCGCAGGATGACGTCCGCCCGCTTCAGGCCGGCGACCGTGCGCACATAGGCGCGGCCGTCGCGGACCACCAGGTCGTCGCCCTCGACCAGCAGGAAGCCCAGATAGCGGGCCAGATGCGCCTGCTCGAAATAGGTCTCGCTGTAAGGGCCGGGCGTCAAAAGGCAGATGCGCGGATCGCTGCGGCCGGCGGCGGCGGCCAGGCCCTTGCGCATGTCGTCGAAGAAGGGCGCCAGGCGCTGGACGTTCATGGCGTTGTAGAGAGCCGGATAGGCTCTGGAGAGCACCAGCCGGTTCTCCAGCGCATAGCCGGCCCCCGACGGGGCCTGGGCGCGGTCGTCCAGCACCCACCAGCGCCCGTCCGGGCCACGGCCGAGGTCGGCGGCGTAGAGCTGCAGATAGCGACCACCCGGCGGTTGGACCCCACCCATGGCGCGAATGAAGTCGACGCTACCGGTGATGGCCGCGGCCGGCAGGTCGCCGTTCTCGAACAATCGCGCTTCGCCGTAGATGTCCTGGAGCAGGGCCTCCATCAGGTTGGCCCGCTGTTCGAGGCCGGCGGCGATCTGCGACCACTCGCCCTCGCTGAGCAGCAGCGGCAACGGATTGATCGGCCAGCTGCGCTCATTCTCCTCGCCATAGATGCGATAGGAGACGCCGGTGTCGCGGATGTGCCGAGTGGCGAGGTTGAAGCGGCTGTCGAACTCGCCCTCCTCGTATTCGGCGAAGTCGCCGAGGAAGCAGAGCCAATAGTCGCGCGGGCCGCCGCCGGGCATCATCAGCTCGTCGGGGACGCCGCTATAGGGCCGGTACTCGCGCAGCCAGCCGGAGAGCCTGCGGGCGGCGACCGACCCCAGGTTCTCGCTGCGGCGTACGGCGGGGGAAGGCTCAGCGGCCAACGGGCGTCCTCAAATCAAGCGTCAGCGGGAAGTCGTCGCTCGTCTCGATCGGCGGCGGCGTCAGAATCCCCGGACTGTGCCCATGCCCCTCGAACCTGGCCTCGCGACGCGCCTGGGCCTCATACGAATTGACCGGAAAGGTATCATAACTGCGGCCACCGGGGTGGGCGACGTGATAGACGCAGCCGCCCAGGGAGCGGCCGTTGGCGCGATCGACGATGTCGAAGGTCAGCGGCGCGTCGACCGGCAGGGTCGGGTGCAGGCCGCTGGGCAGTTTCCAGGCCTTGTAGCGGACCCCGGCCACCGCCTGCATCGAGACCCCGGTCGGGGTCATCGGCAGGGCGCGGCGATTGCAGGTGACGGCATGGCGCTCGGGGTTGAAGCCATCGGCCAGCACCTGCAGCCGCTCGACCGAGGAATCGACAAACCGGACCGTGCCAGCGGCGGCGCCCTCCTCGCCCATGACGTGCCAAGGCTCGAGCGCGTGGCGCAGCTCCAGGCCGACATCGCCGTACCTGACCTGGCCATGCACCGGGAAGCGGAAGGCCTTCTGGGCCTCATACCAGTGAGCGTCGAAGGCATAGCCGGCCCGCCGCAGATCGCCGAGGACGCCCAGGAAATCGTTCCAGATGAAATGCGGCAGCATGAAGCGATCGTGCAGGGTCGTGCCCCAGCGCACCAGCCGCCCGGCCTGGGGCTCGCGCCAGAACCAGGCGATCAGGGCGCGCAGAAGCAATTGCTGCGCGAGGCTCATCCGTGCGTCGGGCGGCATTTCGAAGGAGCGGAATTCGACCAGGCCGAGACGGCCGGTCGGCCCGTCCGGCGAATAGAG